>NZ_SMKR01000045.1 GCF_004348725.1 Kribbella turkmenica | reverse complement strand
GCGGGTGGGGGACGGGGTGATCGTGTACTGCGCGACGCCGAAGGATCTGATCGAACGGCGGCGGCTGCTGGACGAGGTTGTCGACGATCCGCCACCGTTGATCTGCACCGGGATCATGCACGTTGACGACGACGCCGACCGGGCCTGGGCGGATGCGGCGCCGGGGATCGCCTACCTGGAGGGCGAGATCGCGTCGTACGGCGGGACCGAGCCTCCGCCGCTGAATCGCGAGGACTACCTCGTCGGTACGCCGGACGAGGTCGCGGCCCGCTTGATCGCGCTGCACGAAGCGACCCGGTTCGTGCAGTTCGCGCACTGGCTGCGGTTGCCGGGGTCGTCGCACGAGGCCGCGATGCGGTCTCTCGAATCGGTTGCAGGTCGGGTGATTCCCGCAGTACGGGCTGGTGTCAGCCGCTAACTTGGGAGGCACATCGACCTGAGGAGACGGCGTGAAGGCTCGTGCAGCGGTGATGGTGGCGGCGCTCGCACTCGCGGCCGGGTGCTCCGGCGACGACGGCGGTGAGCCGTCCGGTTCCGGGACGTCGGCGACCAGCCCGTCCAGTACGACGCCCGCGCCGGCCAGCCCGGGTACGACGTCGGCCCCGCCGCGGACCACCGCGACCGCGCAAGGCCCGGTGAAGCTGACCGTGGCCTCGACCGTGGCGACCGGGATCGAGGTGCCGTGGGGGCTGGCCTTCCTGCCGGACCAGACTGCGCTGGTGACCGAGCGCGACTCGGCGAAGGTCAAGCGGATCGCCGGCGGGCGCGTGACCGAGGTCGGCGAGATCGATGACGTGGACCCGTCGTCCGAGGGCGGACTGCTCGGGCTGGCCGTCGACCCGCAGTACCCGACGCGTCCGTACGTCTACGCCTACTACAGCTCCGGCAGCGACAACCGGATCGCCCGGCTGACGTTCCGGGACAACCGGCTCAGCGGCCAGCAGGTGATCCTGGACGGCATCCCGGAGGCCGCGATCCACAACGGCGGGCGGCTCCGGTTCGGACCCGACGGTTTCCTGTACGCCGGCACCGGTGACGGCGGGGACCGGCCGAACTCGCAGGACGACGGCTCGCTCGGCGGGAAGATCCTCCGGATCACCACCGACGGCAAGGCCGCACCGGGCAACCCGGGCGGGCGGATCTGGTACTCGAAGGGCCACCGCAACGTCCAGGGTCTCGCCTTCGACGGGAACCAGTTGTACGCCGCCGAGTTCGGCCAGAACACCTGGGACGAGCTCAACGCGGTCACCTCGGGCGCGAACTACGGCTGGCCGGCCGCGGAGGGGATCGAGGACCTGGACGGGATGACGAACCCGATCGCGCAGTGGCGGACCGACGACGCGTCACCGTCGGGGATCGCGTTCGCCCAGGGGCACGTGTTCATGGCCTCGCTGCGCGGCGAACGGCTGTGGGCGATTCCGGTTGCCGGAGGCAAGCGAACGGGCGAGCCGCAGGCGTTCTTCACCAACCAGTTCGGCCGGCTGCGCACGGTCGAGGCGGCGCCCGACGGCTCCCTGTGGCTGACCACCTCGAACACCGACGGCCGGGGCGACACCCGCGACGGCGACGACCGGATCCTCCGGATCGCCATCAGCCGCTGACTGCGCCGACCGTTTGGGCCCTTCGGTCGTCTGGTACTTGTGGAACAAGCCCACAGACCAGAGGAGGACTGATAGGGATGCGGCCCGACCAGGTGTCCGTCGTACCCAGCAGTGTGATCGCATCGGTGAGCAGCTTCGAGGAGGCTCAGCGGACAGTCGACCACCTGCGAAGTTACGGGATGGACGCCGGGTCGATGAGCATCGTCGGCGCCGACCTCCGGCAGGCGCGAAAACGGCAGGCCGTCCCGGTCGTCACGCTGACCGCCGTCGGTGCGCTGCAAGGCGCCGCCCTCGGACTGCTGGCCGCCGTGTTCGTCACGCTGGTCGCCGAGACCAGCCTGACCGGGCTCGCCGTGGTCGTCTGGGGCTTCGTGTACGGCGGCCTGCTCGGCACCTTGTGGGGACTCTTCCGGGGCCTGATCCGGAACCGCCCGGACGTCGTCGAGACCGAGGTCGTGCCGACCCGCTACGAGGTCCGGTGCGCGGTCGAGGACCTCTCGGTCGCCCGGACGCTGCTCGCCGACGCCGCAGTCGGGAACGGCGGCGAGGTCGAAGGCGAGACGATGCCGGACGCTCCGGTGGAGAACACCGGGCACCGGCACGCAGCCTGACAGCAGAAGCCCGGAGCCGGCCCGACCGGCCGGCTCCGGGTCCCGCAGGGAACGCGCGCTCAGATCCCCAGCTTGGCGTTCAGCAGCTCGCGCACCTTGGCCGCGTCCGCCTGACCGCGCATGTCCTTCATGACCGCGCCGATCAGCGCGCCCGCCGCGGCCGGCTTGCCCGAGTTCACCTTCTCGACCACGTCCGGGTTGGCCGCGATCGCCCGGTCGATGGCCTCGATCAGGGCGGAGTCGTCCGAGACCAGCGCGAGACCGCGCTTCTCGATGATCTCGGCCGGCGTGCCCTCGCCCTTGACCAGGCCGTCGAAGACCTGCCGCGCCAGCTTGTCGTTGAGCGAACCCGCGTCGACGAGCTTCTGCACCTCGGCGACCTCGGCCGGCCCGACCCCGAGCGCGTCCAGGTCCTGACCCGACTCGTTCGCCGCCCGGGCCAGCTCACCCAGCCACCACTTCTTCGCCGCGGCCGGCGTCACCCCGAGCTCGACCGTCTTCACGATCGGCTCGAGCGCGTTGCCGTTGACGACGTCGCGCATCTCCAGGTCGGTGAAACTCCACGCCTCCTGCAGCCGGACCCGGCGCAGCGAAGGTGCCTCCGGCAACGACGACCGGATCTCCTCGACCCACTCGCGGGACGGGGCCACCGGGACCAGGTCGGGCTCCGGGAAGTACCGGTAGTCCTCCGCGTCCGACTTCTCCCGGCCGGACGTGGTGATGCCGGTGTCCTCGTGCCAGTGCCGAGTCTCCTGCACGACCTTGCCACCGGAGCTCAGCACGGCGGCCTGCCGGGTGATCTCGTAGGTGATCGCGCGCTCGACCGAGCGGAACGAGTTCACGTTCTTCGTCTCGGTCCGGGTCCCCAGCACCGGGGAGCCCTTCGGCTTCAGCGAGACGTTCGCGTCGCAGCGCAGCGACCCCTGGTCCATCCGGACGTCGGAGACGTCGAGCGCGAGCAGCAGGTCCCGCAGCATGCTCACGTACGCCCGCGCGACCGCGGCGGCCTTCTCGGCCGGGACCTCGATCGTCTTGGTGACGATCTCGATCAGCGGGATGCCGGCCCGGTTGTAGTCGACCAGCGAGTGCGAGGCGCCGTGGATCCGGCCGGTCGCGCCGCCGACGTGGGTGGACTTGCCGGTGTCCTCCTCCATGTGGGCGCGCTCGATCTCGATCCGATAGAACTCTGTCCCGCCGTCTCCTGACGGCACTGCCACCTCGGTCCAGCCGTTGTACGCGATCGGCTCGTCGTACTGGGAGGTCTGGAAGTTCTTCGGCATGTCCGGGTAGAAGTAGTTCTTCCGGGCGAACCGGCACCACTCGGCGATCTCGCAGTTCAGCGCCAGGCCGATCTTGATCGCGGACTCGACCGCGCGCGCGTTCACCACCGGCAGCGCGCCCGGCAGGCCGAGGCAGACCGGGCAGGTCTGCGTGTTCGGCGGCGCGCCGAACACGGTCGGGCAGCCGCAGAACATCTTCGACTTCGTGTTCAGCTCGACGTGGACCTCGAGGCCCATCACCGGGTCGTACTGCGCCAGCGCGTCGCCGATCTCGAGAACGTCGACGGTCATCGGGTCACCTCCAGCTCCGGAGCCTGTGCCATCAGGACGCCGCCCCACTGCTCGGCCAGGGCGGCCTCGAGCGCGGACCCGACCTGGTACAGCAGGTCGTCGCGCATCACCGGGGCCATCACGTGGAAGCCGACCGGCAGGTCGTCCTCGTCGGCCAGGCCGCACGGGAACGACGCGGCCGCGTTGCCGGCCAGGTTGACCGGGATCGTGCAGAGGTCGTTCTTGTACATGGCGATCGGGTCGTCGGCGCGGTCGCCGATCGGGAACGCGGTCGTCGGCGTGGCCGGCGAGACCAGGACGTCGACCTGCTCGTAGGCGTTGGCGAAGTCGCGCTGGATCAGCGTGCGCACCTTCTGCGCCTGGCCGTAGTAGGCGTCGTAGTACCCGCTCGAGAGGGCGTGCGTGCCGAGCATGATCCGCCGCTTGACCTCGTCGCCGAAACCGGCCTCGCGGGTCAGGCTCATCACCTTCTCGGCGCTGTTCACCCCGTCGTCGCCGACACGCAGCCCGTACCGCATCGCGTCGAACTTGGCCAGGTTCGACGAGGCCTCGCTCGGCAGGATCAGGTAGTACGCCGGCAGCGCGTACTGGAAGTGCGGACAGGAGACCTCGACCACCTCGGCGCCGAGCTTGGTGAGCAGCTCGACCGACTCGTGGAAGCGCGCCTCGACGCCCGGCTGGTAGCCCTCACCGCCGAGCTCCTTGACCACGCCGATGCGCAGACCGTTCACGTCCGCGCGCCGGGCCGCGTCGACCACCGGCGGGACGTCCTGCTTGATCGACGTGGAGTCCATCGGGTCGTAGCCGGCGATCGCCTCGTGCAGCAGCGCGGTGTCGAGCGTCGTCCGCGCACACGGACCAGGCGTGTCGAGCGACGAGGCCAGCGCGATCAGGCCGTACCGCGACGTCCCGCCGTACGTCGGCTTCACGCCGACCGTGCCGGTGAACGCACCGGGCTGCCGGATCGAGCCACCGGTGTCGGTGCCGATCGCGAGCGGCGCCTCGTACGCCGCGACCGCGGCCGAGGAACCGCCGCCCGAGCCACCTGGGATGCGGCCGAGGTCCCACGGGTTGTGAGTGGTGAAGTACGCCGAGTTCTCCGTCGAGGAACCCATGGCGAACTCGTCCATGTTGGTCTTGCCGAGGATGACGATGCCCGCCGACCTCAACCGCTTGACCACCGTCGAGTCGTACGGCGGCTTCCAGCCCTCGAGGATCTTCGAGCCGGCCGTGGTCGGCACCCCCTCCTGGGTGAGCACGTCCTTGAGCGCCAGCGGGACACCGGCCAGCGGCCCGAGCTGCTCCCCCGCGCCGCGCTTGCGGTCCACCTCGGCCGCCTGCGCCAGCGCACCCTCGGTGTCCACGTGCAGGAACGCCTGCACGGCACCGTCGACGGCGGCGATCCGGTCCAGGTGGGCCTGGGTGATCTCCACCGAGCTCGCCTGGCCGGACGTCATCAGCTCCGCGAGCTCGACCGCGGTCTTCCTGGTCAGGTCGGTCATCAGTCCTCCTCCAGGATCCGCGGCACCCGGAATCGCTGCTCCTCCGCGGCCGGCGCGCCGGCCAGCGCCTGCTCCGGCGTGAGGCACGGCACGTTCTCGTCCGGCCGCATCACGTTGGTGATCGGCAGGGCGTGCGAGGTCGGCGGGATGTCGTCCGCGGCCACCTGGCTGACCTGCCCGACCAGGGCGATGATCTGGTCGAGCTGGGGTGCGAGGTGGTCGAGCTCGGCGTCGGTGAGCTCGATCCGCGCCAGTCGCGCCAGGTGCGCGACCTCTTCGCGGGTAATCGATGGCATGAACTGATCCAATTGGTTTCGCAGGATGACCGGCTGATTCCGACCGGACCCGGCCATCCTAGTGGGCTCGTGTGACGCTCGTGTTGCCTCGGTCCCCGGCCGTTTGAGATGGGCCGGGCGTGTCCCCGCGCTCCGCTCTGTAACATTGGCCGCGACAAGGCGTAACGCGCACGGGTGATGGGCTGGGAGATGATCGTTCGGTGTTCCTGCTGCGATTGATCATCCCGGACCGCCCCGGGTCGCTGGGCACGGTGGCCACCGCTCTCGGTGAGGTGAACGCCGACATCCACGCGATCGAGATCGTCGAGCACCGCCGGGAGAACGGCACCGCCGTCGACGACATCGTCGTCGACCTGCCGCCCGGTGTCCTCCCCGACCGCCTGGTCTCCGCCTGCAACGGCGTTCCCGGCGTCGAGGTCATCTGGTTCTCCCGGTACGGCGCCGGCGGCGGACTGCACATGGATCTCGAGGCCGTCGAGCAGATGACGTCGGCCCCGGCCGACGCGATCGACATCCTGGTCGAGCAGTCACCCGCGGTGCTGCATGCCGACTGGGCCGCGCTGCTGGACGGCACCGGCAGTGAGGTGAAGGTCGCCCTGGAGACGAGCGCGACGCCGGAATTCGGCGACGTGGCCGAGGCGTGGCTGCCGCTGAACAAGGCGACGACGCTGGCGGCCCCCGACCAGCACAAGGGTCTGGCCGAGTCGGTGCTGGTGGCCGCACCGCTGGAGTCCGGCCGCCGGATCCTGGTGATCGGCCGCCGCGGCGGCCCCGAATTCCTGGGGTCCGAGGTCGCCCGGCTCAGCTATTTGGCCTCACTGGCCGTCACCATCCGCGCCACTAGCTGAAGCGGAAGTAGGCGAAGGTCCAAAGCCCGGCCAGGACCAGCAGCACCACCACGCCGACCAGGACCACGATCAGGATCGTCTGGCTGTTGCTGCCGCTACGGTCCGGGAGGTCGAACTGCGTCGGACCCCACGGACCGCCGCCGTCGACCCGCTGGAGCGCCTCGGGCGGTGGCGTCACCACCGCCCGGGACTCCCGCTTCTCCTTCGGGAACTTCATCCGACTCCCGTCGTACCTGCTCAGACGTAGAAGGTCTCGTAGCTGATCGAGATCCGCGACGAGGAGTAGGAGTCCTCGTTGTTGGCGATGACCTCGATCCGCCATCCGGCCACATAAGCAGAGTACGACTTGCCGTCGCTGTGCGCCTGGACGTACGACTTCAGCGCCGCCACGTCCTCGCCCTTCATCGCCGCGAACGCGTCGTTCACCGCCGCCGGCAGTGCCTTCTTGACCTCCTCCGGGTCACCCGAGGCGCTCATCTCCAGCGACCGGATGCCCTCGCCCTTGCTGGCGTAGGAGTAGACCCGCTGCGAGCCGTACTTGCCGACCTTCTTGCTGCAGGACGTGGTGCAGACGTAGTTCTTCGCCTTCAGCGCGGTGACCAGCTGCGTCTCGGTGGTGTCGAAGCTCTTCCGCGGCAGGTCGAACGAGTCCGACCCGGACTTCCCGCCGGACAGCTGCAGGTCGTCGCCGCTGTTGCGCAGCTCGAACTCGCCCCAGGTGCTGCCGACCTTCTGCGACTTCTGGCCGAGCTTCACCGCCTCCTGGATCTTCTTCACCTGGTCGCCGCCGAAGGTGTCGTTGCCGATCGCCTGCAGGGCCGCGTCGAAGGTGACCGCGGCGTTGTTGACGTTCTCGTCGTTCTCCGACTTCAGCAGCACGCCGATGATCGTGCCGTCCGGCTGGAACTGGAAGATCGCCTCGGCCTCGGTCGGGCCCTCGTACTTGAAGCAGCCGCGGTGCGCGCCCTGGCCGGTGTTGAACAGGTCGCTGCACTGGTAGCCGTTGCCCTGCAGCTTCTCGGTCGCCGTCTTGGCCTGACCGCTCGCGTTGCCGAGGGAACCGTTGTCGCCGCCGTTGGACGGCTCGCTGGTCGGCTCGGTGGACTGCGAGGTCGTCGGGCCGGCCTCGGGCTCGTCGTCACCGCCGAGCGCCTTGACGCCGAGGAAGACGAGCAGGCCGATCAGCACGATGCCCACCACGCCACCGCCGAGCAGCAGTGGCATCTTGTCCTTGCCGAGACCACCTGGCACTTGGGAGCCGCCGCCTTGCGGCTGCCACTGCGGCTGACCCTGCTGCTGGTGCCAACCAGCCTGCTGCTGGGAGCCCTGCTGGCCCCACGGCTGCTGCTGGTACGAGCCACCGCCCTGCTGCGGCGAACGCTGACCCCAGCCGCCCTGACCATGCTGCTGCCCTTGGCCTGGCTCACCCTGGCCATGCGGCGGCTCACCGGGCTGCGGTCGTCCGGGCTGCTGCCCCCAACCACCGCCTTGCTGCGGAGGCTGGCCCTGCTGCGGAGGCTGGCCCTGCTGCGGAGGCTGGCCCTGCTGCGGAGGCTGGCCCTGCTGCGGAGGCTGCGGGGGCTGCTGCGGGCGCTGGCCCCAACCGCCACCACCCTGGCCTGGTGGCTGTTGTCCCCAGCCGCCTTGGCCTCCCTGTCCCCCATGCGGCCCGCCAGACTGGCCCCCCGGCTGCCCAGGACCCCACGGTCCCTGCGGCGGCGTCGTCATATTCGCTCCTTTTGAACCCACGTGTAGACGTGCAAAGTTAACAGTCCGACGGCTCAGCCCGGCCGCCGGATTCACTGGTCGGTGAAGAGGTACTTGCTAACCGTCGCCGGGCTCGGGAGTGCTGGCGACCTTCGCCGCCGCCTCGGCACCCTCGTCCAGCAGGGCGCGGAAGCCGGCCGCGTCCAGAATCGGGACGCCGAGCTGGACGGCCTTGTCGTACTTCGACCCCGGGGAGTCACCGACGACGACGAACGACGTCTTCTTCGAGACCGAACCGGCCGCCTTGCCGCCACGGGACACGATCGCCTCGGTCGCCTCGTCGCGACTGAACCCCTCGACCGTCCCGGTGACCACGACGGACAGACCGGTCAGGGTCTGCGGCACGCTCGGCCCGGTGCGCTCCTGGCGCAACTGGACGCCGGCGGCCTTCCACTTGTCCACGATCGCCTGGTGCCAGTCGACCTCGAACCACTCGATCACGGCGCGCGCGATGGTCGGCCCGACGCCCTCGATCTCCGACAGCTCCTGTTCACTCGCCGCCCGGACCGCCTCGATGTCGTCGTACACGGCGGCCAGCGCCTGCGCGGCGGTCGGGCCGACGTGCCGGATCGACAGCGCGACCAGGCCACGCGCCAGCGGCTGGGTCTTGGCGGTCTCGAGGTTCGCCAGCAGGCGCTGAGCGTTCGCGGACAGCGACCCGGCCTTGGTGGTGAAGAACGAGCTGCGCGCGAGGTCCTCGGCGGTCAGGCCGAACAGGTCACCCTCGTCGGTGATCAGCTCGTCGCCGATCAGCGCGTCGGCGGCCTTGAAGCCGAGCACCTCGATGTCGAAGGCCGAACGCCCGGCCAGGTGGAAGATCCGCTCCCGCAGCTGCGCCGGGCAGGACTGTGAGTTCGGGCAGCGGATGTCGACGTCGCCCTCCTTCATCGGGCGCAGCGTCGTCCCGCAGGACGGGCACTCGGTCGGCATCACGAACTCG
Organism: Kribbella turkmenica; assembly: GCF_004348725.1. Taxonomy (GTDB): domain Bacteria; phylum Actinomycetota; class Actinomycetes; order Propionibacteriales; family Kribbellaceae; genus Kribbella; species Kribbella turkmenica. The sequence goes on along the minus strand of NZ_SMKR01000045.1, from coordinate 35,232 downwards.
CGGGCGTCGTCCGGACGCAGCTCGACCACCGGGCCGAGGATCTCCGGGATGACGTCGCCGGCCTTGCGCAGGACGACGGTGTCGCCGATCCAGACGCCCTTGCGCTTGACCTCCCGCGCGTTGTGCAGGGTCGCGAACTCGACCGTGGACCCGGCCACCCGGACCGGCTCCATCTTCCCGTACGGCGTGACCCGGCCGGTGCGGCCGACGTTCACTTCGATGTCGAGAAGCTTGGTGGTGACCTCCTCCGGCGGGTACTTGTACGCGATCGCCCAGCGCGGCGCGCTCGACGTCGACCCGAGGGCGCGCTGCAGGTCCACCTCGTCCACCTTGACCACGACGCCGTCGATCTCGTGGTCGACGGAGTGCCGGTTCTCGCCGTAGTACGCGATGAAGTCGTTGACCTGGTCGAGGGTCCCGACCCTGCGGGCGCGGTCGCTGACCGGCAGGCCCCAGGCCTTGAGCTGCTCGTACGCCTCCGACAGCCGGCCGACGTGGTAGCCGTCGACCCGGCCCAGGCCGTGGACGACGAACCGCAGCGGTCGGCTCGCGGACACCCGCGGGTCCTTCTGCCGCAGCGAGCCGGCGGCGCTGTTGCGCGGGTTGGAGAACGGGTCCTTGCCGGCCTCGACCAGCTGCGCGTTCAGCTCCTCGAAGTCCTCGACCCGGAAGTACACCTCGCCGCGGACCTCGAGGAAGGCCGGCAGGTCCTTGCCCTTCAGGTCGTTCGGGATGCTCTTGATGGTGCGGACGTTCAGCGTGACGTCCTCACCGGTGCGTCCGTCGCCCCGGGTCGCGCCACTGACCAGCGTGCCGTTCTCGTAGACGAGATCGAGGGCCAGGCCGTCGACCTTGAGCTCGCAGAGAAAGCCGCTGTCGTGGATCTGCTTGACCGTGACCTCGCGCTCGAGCCGCTTGGCCCACGCTTCCATCTGCTCGGCGGAGAACGCGTTCGCCAGGCTCTCCATCCGGGTCGGATGCTGCACCGGGGTGAACAGGGTGGAGATCGGGATGCCGACCTTCTGGGTCGGCGAGTCCGGCGTGCGGAGCTCGTTGTACTGCTCCTCCAGGCCCTGCAGCTCGTGCATCAGCGCGTCGAAGTCCGCGTCCGAGATGGTCGAGGAGGCCAGGTAGTACCTGACCCGGTGCTCCTCGATCTCCTGGCTCAGCGCGGCGTGCCGCGCACGCACCTCCGGCGGCGCGGCGGGCTGTTCGGCGGCAGTCGTCTCCGGAATCTCCGTGCTCATGAGGCGAATTTACAGGGGAGCACCGACGTTTCAGGTGTTCTCGGCGGCCTCGGCGACGACCTCGGCGGTCCGGCGCAACAGGTCGAGCCGGCGGCGGGCGTCGGCGGTCGACGGGGAGGCCGCGAGACCGCAGGCCGGGGTGATCACGACCTTCTTCAGCAGCTCCGGGTCCAGGCCGAGCTCACGCCAGCGCCGTACCAGCGGATCGGCGGCTTTCTCAGGGTCGGGAATCGGGCCGGTGGTCGGGATCAGGCCGGCGTAGAGGGTGGTTCCGGCTTCGGCGGCCGGCGCGAACTGGTCCCAGGCGGCGGGGTTCAGCAGGGAGATGTCCACCGCGATCCCGGCGGCGCCGGCCTTGGTGAAGACCTCGATGGGTGGTCGCTCAGCGCAGCAGTGGATCACTGTCGGCGCGGCGGTGGTCACCAAGCTCAACAGCTCGACGGCGCCCGGACCGTCGACCGAGCGGTGCTTGCCCCACCCGGACGCTGTCGGAACGGCGCCGGCGAGGACGGCGGGCAGAGCCGGCTCGTCCACCTGTACGACGATCTCGGCGCCGGGCACACGCCGTCGCACCGAGGCCACCTGCTCACCGAGACCGAGCGCCAGTGCCTCGGCCAGGTCCCGCCGGGCACCGTAGTCGGCGAGCACCTTGTCGCCGCGTGGCAGCTCGACCGTGGCTGCGAGAGTCCAGGGCCCGGTCAACTGCAGCTTCAGTGGTCCGGTGTAACCGTCCGCGAGCTCTTCGAGCACGTCAAGGTCCTCGGCCAGCAGTGAACGCGCCCGCCGCTGGTCCAGACTCGCCCGCGGGTCGCTACCACCCGTGAGCCGCCAGCCGGCCGGCTGCAGATCGGCCGCCAACTCGGTGAGTACCGCGACCGCCCGGCTGACCATGTCGCCGTACGGGCGCGCCGGAAGCTCGGCGAGGAACGGGATGTCGACCGCGTCGAGCAGCACCCTGGTCCACTCGCGGATGTCGTCACCGGGGAGCGACCCCAGGCCTGTACTCGTCATGCGTGCTGGGCCGCCACCCGCGACACCGTGTCGATCGTGGCGGAGCCGATCACGCGGGTGCCGTCGTACAGGACGACTGCCTGGCCGGGTGCGACCGCCGACGTGGGCTCGTCGAAGCGGACGTGCACCTGGTCGCCCTCAATCCGGGCAGTGACGGCGACCTGCTCGCCGTGAGCGCGCAACTGCGCCTTCACGTGCAGCTCCTCGCGCGGCTCCGGCCCACACCAGCGCGGCTTCGACGCCGTCAGCGACGAGACCGCGAGCTCCGCCCGCGATCCGACGGTGACCGTGCGGTCGACGGGGCTGATGTCCAGGACGAACCGCGGCTTGCCGTCCGCGGCCGGCGTACCGATCTTCAGGCCCTTGCGCTGGCCGACGGTGAACCCGTGGGTGCCCTGGTGCTCGCCGAGCTTGTTGCCCTGCGCGTCGACGATGTCGCCCGGTGCCTCGCCCAGGTGCTTGCTGAGGAACCCCGGGGTGTTGCCGTCGGCAATGAAGCAGATGTCGTGGCTGTCCGGCTTGGCCGCCACCGACAGGCCGCGCCGCTCGGCCTCCGCCCGGACCTCGGTCTTCGGTGTGTCGCCGAGCGGGAAGAACGCGTGCTTCAACTGCTCCTGCGTGAGGACACCGAGCACGTACGACTGGTCCTTCGCCGGGTCCACCGCCCGGTGAAGCTCGCGAACCCCGTCGGCGGTGTCCACGATCCGCGCGTAGTGCCCGGTCGCGACCGCGTCGAAGTCCAGCGCGAGCGCCCGGTCGAGGACGGCGCTGAACTTCACCTTCTCGTTGCAGCGCAGGCACGGGTTCGGGGTGCGGCCGGCGGCGTACTCGCTGACGAAGTCCTCGACCACGTCGGCGTGGAACCGCTCGGCCAGGTCCCAGACGTAGAACGGGATGCCGATCACGTCGGCGGCCCGGCGGGCGTCGCGGGAGTCCTCGATCGTGCAGCAGCCGCGGGCGCCGCTGCGATACGACTGCGGGTTCCGGCTCAGGGCCAGGTGCACGCCGACCACATCGTGCCCGGCCTCGGCCATCCGCGCCGCCGCGACGGCGGAGTCGACGCCGCCGGACATGGCTGCGAGTACCCGCATCAGGTGTTCCTTCCCACGTTCTGCAGACCGGCGGACTTCGCCCGCTCCACCACCGGTCCGATGTTGTCCAGTACGGCGTCGACGTCGGCGCGGGTGCTGGTGTGCCCGAGGGTGAACCGGAGCGACCCGCGCGCCCGCTGGTCGTCGTACCCCATGGCCAGCAGGACATGACTGGGCTCGGCGACCCCGGCGTTGCACGCCGACCCGGTGGAGACCTCGATCCCACGCGCGTCGAGCAGCAGCAACAGCGAGTCACCCTCGCAGCCGCTGAAGGACAAGTGTGCATTGTTGGGCAAGCGGCCGGCCGGGTCACCCGACAACTGCGCGCCCTCGACGGTGCCCACGACGCCGCTGACCAGCGCGTCCCGCAACTCCGTGAGCCGCCGGGCCTCGTCGGCCTGCTGCTTGACGGCGTGCTCCACGGCGACCGCGAACCCCGCGGTCGCGGGCGCGTCCAGCGTGCCCGACCGGACGTCGCGCTCCTGCCCGCCGCCGTGCAGGACGGGCGTCAGCTTCGTCTCCTTGTGGACGACGAGCGCGCCGATGCCGTACGGACCGCCGAGCTTGTGCGCGGACACCGTCATCGCGTCCACCCCGAGCTCGGCGAAGTCCACCGGTATCTGTCCGACCGCCTGGACGGCGTCGGTGTGCACGGGGATGTCGTACTCCCGGGCCAGCGCCGCGATCTCGCGGACCGGCTGGAGCGTCCCGACCTCGTTGTTCGCCATCATCACCGTGACGAACGACACGGACTCCGGGTCCTGCTCGACGGCCCGCCGTACGTCGTCCGGCCGGACCCGGCCGAGCTCGTCGACGGGGAGCCACTCGATCTCGGCCCGCTCGTGCTGCGCCAGCCAGACGGCCGGATCGAGGACGGCGTGGTGCTCGATGCCGCTGAGCAGGATCCGGCGGCGGCGCGGCTCCTCGGCCAGGCGAGCCCACCACAGGCCCTTCAGCGCGAGGTTGTCGGCCTCCGTGCCGCCGGAGGTGAAGACCACCTCGCTCGGCTGCGCACCGAGCGCGGCGGCGATCGTCTCCCGGGATTCCTCGACCGTACGCCGGGCGGCCCGGCCGGAGCCGTGCAGGGACGACGCGTTGCCGGTCCGCGCGAGGTGCTGGGTCATCGCCTCGATCGCCGCCGGCAGCATCGGAGTCGTCGCCGCGTGGTCCAGGTACACCGTGCGACGGTCGGAAGAAGTCATATCGGATTCAAGAGTATGTCCGCCACGGTTGTTCCCGCTCCCCGGGCCTCAGCGATGGGACAGCAGGCCGGCCCTTGGAGCTGTTCCGCCGGTACCTTGGTACGACGTCGCCTGAGAGGATCTGGCATGTCGCAGGAGGTTCTGGAGCAGCGGGCGGCCGCGGTCATCGAGGCGAACAAGTACATGACGCTGGCGACAGTGGACGCGGACGGGCTGCCGTGGGTGTCGCCGGTGTACTTCACGCCCGACGGTCACGCCGACTTCTACTGGGTGTCGTCGCCGGACGCCGAGCACTCGCTCAACGTGACACGCAATCCCGAGGTCAGCATCGTCATCTACGACTCCAGCGTCGCGGTCGGGCAGGCGTCCGCCGTCTACCTGCGTGCCCGCGTCGAACTCGTGCCGGACGCCGAGCTCGAGCGCTGGGCCGCCTTCTACTCGAGCCGGCTCGCCGGCCTGCGCGCCTTCGGACCCGACGAGCTCCGCGCCCCGGCGGACTTCCGCCTCTACCGCGCCCGCGCCGCCGCCCACTGGCTCCTCGTCCGCGGCCGGGACCCCGACTACGGCACCGGCATCGACTCCCGCCGACCGGTCTGGGCCTAGCCTTCAGGCCGGCGGGAGTGGTAGTCCGCCCTCACGAGCGGGCAGAGCGACGGCCCGGCCCGGGAGGGGTTCCGGGCCGGGCCGTCGGGTCGCGGGGTCAGGACTTGCGCTTGATGACTTCCTCGGTGGCGGCGGGCAGGACCTTGTGCAGGTCGCCGACGACACCGAAGTCGACCAGTTCGAAGATCGGGGCCTCCTCGTCCTTGTTGACGGCCACGATGGTCTTCGAGGTCTGCATGCCGGCCCGGTGCTGGATCGCGCCGGAGATGCCGGCGGCGACGTACAGCTGCGGGCTGACGGTCTTGCCGGTCTGGCCGACCTGGTAGGCGTGCGGGTACCAGCCCGAGTCGACGGCCGCGCGGGACGCGCCGACCGCGGCGCCGAGGGAGTCGGCGAACGCCTCCACCGGGCCGAAGTCACCGCCGGTGCCGCGGCCGCCGGACACGATGATCGCGGCCTCGGTCAGCTCCGGACGGCCGGTGGCCTCCCGCGGCTTGGAGTCGGTGATGCGCGCGGTCTTGGCGGCGTCGGAGATCGTCACGTCGAACTCCTCCACCTCCGGCGAGGTCTCGGCCGCCTCCGGGGTGGCCGCGTTCGGCTTGACGGTGATGATCGGCGTGCCGTGGGTGACCTTGGCCTGGACCGTGTAGTTGCCCGCGAACACCGACTGGGTGGTGACCGCGCCCTCCTGGACGTCGACGGCGTCGGTGATCAGCCCGGACTCGAGCTTGACCGCCAGCCGGGCGGCGATCTCCTTGCCCTCGGCGTTCGACGAGATCAGGATCGCGGCCGGCTCGACCTTCGCCGCGACCTGCTGGAGCGCCTCGGCCTTCGGCGCCACCAGGAACTGCGTCAGCTCCGGGTTGGTCAGCGCGACCACCTTGGTCGCGCCGTACTGCCCGAGGGCCGGGAGGGCGTCCTGCACGCCGTCGCCGACGAAGACCGCGACCGGGTCGCCGAGGCGGCGGGCGATGGTGAGGAGCTCCGCGGTGGTCTTGCGGACCTGGCCGTCGGTGTGGTCAACGAGAACCAGAACGTTCGACATGAACTGATCGCCCCTCAGAGGAACTTGTTGGTGGACAGGAACTCGACCAATTGATGAGCGCCGCTACCGGCGGGGCCGGAATCATCGTCGGTCACGATCGTGCCGGCGGTACGCGGCGGGCGGGCGGTCACCTCGACCACCTCGGTCCACGCGGCCGAGCCGCCGACCTGGTCCGCCGAGAGCTCGAGGTCGGCCAGCGACCAGGTCTCCACCGGCTTCTTCTTGGCCGCCATGATGCCCTTGAACGACGGGTAGCGCGGCTCGTTCGCCTGGTCGGAGACGCTCAGGACGAGCGGCAGCGTGCCCTCGATCGTGTCGCTCGCGGTGTCGCCGTCGCGGCGGATCCGGACGGTCTGCCCGTCCACGGTCACGTCCGAGCCCAGCGTCACGGCCGGCAGCCCGAGCCGCTCCGACACCATCGCCGGGACGACGCCCATCGACCCGTCGGTCGAGCCCATCCCGAACACGACCAAGTCGGCCTCGAGCTTGGCCAGCGCCTTCGCCAGGATCAGCGAGGTGGCGACCGCGTCCGAGCCGTGGATCGCGTCGTCGAGTACGTGGACCCCGGCGTCGGCGCCCATCTGCAGGCCCTTCTTCACCGCGTCGGCGGCCTGCTCGGGGCCGACGGTGAGCACGGTCACCACAGTGTCACCGGGATCACCGGCGGCTTCCTTGACGGTCAGCGCGGTCTCGACCGCGTACTCGTCCAGCTCGGACAGCAGCCCGTCGACACCGGCGCGGTCCACCGTGTTGTCCTCCGGGCGGAAGCGGCGGTCCGCGGTGGCATCCGGCACGAACTTCGCGCAGACGACGATCTTCATAGCGTGTGGGACCCCTTCTGGTTAACGGTCTCTCCCCAGCCTGCCACGGATGTTACTCACGAGAAACATCATCCGGTTGCGAGGCCCGTCACAGTCCGGGGCGCTCTCAGGCTAGCGGCTCGGCGCGGCACCGGTCCGCACACTGTGACCCATCCCGCCGACACGTTCGCCCGCGGTCGCCGGGCGGACGCAAAGTGATCTTCCGCTCACCCGCTGTTCGACCACCGGCGCTTCGGGTACCCGGCGAGAGTTAGTTGCCACACGCAAACATCACGCGGGGTTGACGGGATGACGGCGGCGAACACCAGGCGTCCCTCAGTGGGGCTGTGTCCAGGCCGCGATCGACGGCCTGGACACAGCCGTGCCGGTCGCAGCCCCGCATTAGGCTGAGCCACGTGACCGAGACGTTAGCGCTCACCGGCGAGCGAACGGCGCCCGGAATCTGGTACGAGAACTACTGGTTCGCGCGCCACGACGCCGCCTACCGCTGGATCACGGCCAACCTGCCGGCGACCGGGCGCGTCCTCGACGCCGGCTGCGGCGAGGGCTACGGCGCGGAACTGCTCCGCCTGGCCGGGGCGCACACCGTGACCGGTCTCGACTACGAAGGTACGACGCTCCGGCACGTCCGCCGGGTCTATCCACAAGTCCGGGTGGTCCGGGGCAATCTCGTCCAGACCGGGTTCGCCGACGCGGCCTTCGACCTGATCACGTCGCTGCAGACGATCGAGCACCTGTGGGAGCAGCCGCGGTTCGTCGGCGAGTGCGCGCGGATCCTGACCCCCGGCGGGACGCTCGTCCTCAGCACCCCGAACCGGCTCACGTTCCCCAGCGGCAACTGGTACCACACGCGGGAGCTGACAGCCGCCGAGTTCGCCGAGCTGCTCGAGCCGCACTTCGAGATCACGCAGGCGCTCGGGCTTCACCACGGACCACGGCTTGTCGCGTGGGAAGCGGTGTACGGGTCCTGTGTGGACGCTCAACTCGCGGCCGGGCACGACGAGTGGGACAGCAGGCTCCGCGAGCTGGTGCAGGGCACAACCTTCGACGACTTCGAGATCCGCCCGGGTGACCTGGACGACTCTCTCGACCTGCTGCTGGTGGCGAGACCTAGGGCCGGACGAAGCGCTCGATGATCTTGCCGGCGACCAGGTAGACCAGCGCAGCGATCCCCCAGTTCACCAGCAGGGTGTTCTTCGCGGTCTCGAGCCGGAACAGGTCCTTGAACGGGCCGACCAGGTCGTGCCCGCGCTCCAGCACCCAGCGCACGATCTCGTTGCTCTGGTTCGTCTGGTCCAGGGCGGTGAACAGCGCACCGAGCGCCAGCACCGCGGCCGCGAGCACCGCGACCAGCCAGACCAGCGAGGCGATCAGGTTCCGGAGCTTCCGCACGCCGGAGCCCACCGAGGTCAGCGCCTGCTTGCCCTTGCCCGGCGGCGTGGCCTTGGTGCCGGAGGCAGCCGGCTTGGCAGCGGCCGTCGATGCCGCCGGCACCCGGCTGACCGGCTTGGTCACCGCGGTCTCCGCCGGATCCTTGCCGGCGCCCGCCGGTGCCGACTCGGCCGCGGCCTGCTCCCGGGCGCGCTGCTCGGCGACGATCTCGGCCGCGGTCTTCGGCCGGGACGGCTTCGACACCGTCGCCGTCGCGGTGGCCGCGCGCGCGGCCGCCTCGTCCTCGTTGTTCGCGGCCGGCGGCGTCACCGCCTTGTCCCCGCCCGCCTTCTCGTCGTGCGTACCCACGTCGTCCATCTCCTCAGCCGGGGTCGGTTCCTCGTCCGCCGTCACGGTCGCGGGGGCCGGCGGTCTCCTGCGCCGGCTGACCGGGACCGGGCGCGGCGACAGCCTGCGCCGGGCTCCCGCGAGCGGGGCCGGTGCCGCTGTCCTGCCGTCCACTGCCTGCACCTCTGGGTCGAGCCTTCGGTTGATGCCCACGTCCCGAACCGCCACCGGCGGCTCAGCACCCGTTTCGAGCGCTGGTTCCAACGTAGCGCCGCCGGGTTCCGCCACGATCGGAACCGGGTCGACCGCGCGGGTCCTCGCCCGCGTGATCGAGTCGTCCGCCGCCGCCTGATCGAGCAGCGACCGCACGGACGGGTCGGTCCCGGCCTGCTCAGCCACGCTGCTTCTCCTCTCCGACGGTCAACCGGTCGTCCTCCGGCCGGACGTGTGGGACATAGTGCACGACCGGCGAGTAACTTGAGAACCCTTCGTCCGCACTTCTGTCACCGGTCACTTCCTCGCCGTCACCGTCAGCATCCCCCGGTACGGCGGTTGTACTCGGCGCCACCGGCGGGTCACCGGCGCGGAGGCGGGCCGCGGTCCGGTCGTTCGCCTCGGCCAGCCCGGCCAGGTAGGCCCGGCGGGTGGCGTCGGCGGCGTACCGGGTGGTGCGGTCGGCGACCACGACGGCCGGCACCCCGGCGGCGACGGCGTACGAAGGAATGTTGCCACGGGCAACACTGTTCGCGCCGATCACCACGCCGCGGCCGATGTCGGTTCCGCGGGTGACGGTGACCTTCGTGGCCAGCCAGCAGTCCGGGCCGATCCGGACCGGCGACTTCACCAGGCCCTGGTCCTTGATCGGCAGCCCGAGGTCCTCGGTCTTGTGGTCGAAGTCGCAGATGTAGGTCCAGTCGGCGATCAGCGTGGACGCGCCGATCTCGATGTCCAGGTAGCAGTTCACCGTGACGTCGCGGGCGAACACCACCTTGTCGCCGATCCGCAGCGTGCCCTCGTGCGCGCGCAGCCGGGTCTCGTCACCGAGGTGCACCCACTTGCCGAGGATGATCCGGCCGTGGCCGGGCCGCGCCACGATCTCCAGCTTCTTGCCCAGGAAGACGAATCCCTCGGTGACGACGCCGGGATGACGCAGCTTGAACCAGGCGAACCGCCAGTAGCGCTTCAGGTAGTACGGCGTCCAGGCCCGATGGCGCACCACCCAGCGCAGATTCGCCGAGGTCAGCAACCGCATCCAGTCACCCTACTGCTCTGAAAGCCTTCCCCGCCCCGCCGCCCCGGTCGGGGAGACCCCGGTGATCGAGACGTTGTAGTACAGCTCGTCCGGCACCACCGCCGACAGCACCTTGTCCACCTTCGACAGCTGCAGCCACGACTTGTACGCGAACATCCGCCACCCGAACCCGAGCTTGTGCTCCGGTACGGCGGCCTCGAACGTCCGGATCGGCCACCCGACCCAGGCGGCCAGCAGTTCCTCGGTGACGGTTCGGACGTCGGCCGCACCCGCCCGCGACGCCGTCCGCGCCAGCGTGTCCGGGTCGAACGTGTGCAGGTCGACGACCGCCTCCAGCGCCGCGGCCCGGGAGGACTCGTCCAGCTCCGCCTGCGGCCGGCGCCACTCGGTCAGCGCGGGCAGCTTGGTCACGTTGGTCGTCGCCCACCAGGTGAAACGGGACAGCCGCCGGGCCACGAAGTCGCCGTACCGGGTGGGTTCGCCGCAGATGACGAAGCGGCCGCCCGGCTTGAGGACCCGCAGCATCTCGCGGAAGGCGAGCTCGACGTCGGGGATGTGGTGGATGACCGCGTGCCCGATGACGAGGTCGAAGGTGTCGTCGTCGTACGGCAGTTTCTCCGCGTCGGCGACCCGGCCCTCGATCGCGAACCCGAGGGTCTTCGCGTTCCGCTGCGCCGCCTCGACCATGCCCGGCGAGAGGTCGGTGACGTGGGCCTCGTCGAGGACGCCGGCCAGCTTGAGGTTCAGCGTGAAGAAACCGGTGCCGGCGCCGATCTCGAGGGTCTTGCCGTACGGCCAGCCGTCCGGCCCGGCGATCGCGACGAAGCGGTCCCGGGCGTAGGTGACACAGCGTTCGTCGTACGAGATCGACCACTTCTCGTCGTACGTCGACGCCTCCCAGTCGTGGTACAGGACCTGGGCGAGCTTGTTGTCGTTCCAGGCCGCCTCGACCTCTTCGGCGGTGGCGGCCGGTTTCTCAGCGACGGACTTGTCAGGAGATGGGGTCAACTCAGATTCCCTTGAACTCGGCCTTGCCCGGGCCGCTCTCGACGAAGGACTTCATTCCGGTCGAGCGGTCCTCGGTGGCGAACAGCGCGGCGAACTGCTGCCGCTCGATCTCCAGCCCGGTGTGCAGGTCGACGCCGAGGCCGGAGTCGATCGCCTCCTTGGCGGCCCGCAGCGCGAGCGCGGCACCCCGGGAGAACTGCGACGCCCAGGCGACGGCCGCGTCGTACACCTCGGCGGCCGGCACGACCTTGTCGACCAGGCCGATCGACAGCGACTCGGCGGCGTCCACGAACCGGCCGGTGTAGATCAGGTCCTTGGCCTTGGACGGGCCGATCAGCCGGGACAGCCGCTGCGTCCCGCCGGCCCCGGGGATGATGCCGAGCAGGATCTCCGGCTGGCCGAGCTTCGCGTCCTCGGCGGCGATCCGGTAGTCGGCGCACAGCGCCAGCTCGCAGCCGCCGCCCAGGGCGTACCCGGTGATCGCCGCGACCGTCGGCTTCGGGATCGCGGCGACCGCGGACAGCGAGGACTGCAACGGACCGGAGCGCCGGACCATGTCGGCGTACGACATGTCGGCCATCTCCTTGATGTCCGCACCGGCCGCGAACACCTTCTCGCCGCCGTAGATCACCACCGCGCGGACGTCGTCGTTCGCGGTCGCCTCGAGCGCGGCGGCCCGGATCTCCTCCTGGACCTGGACGTTCAGCGCGTTCATCTTCGGCCGGTCCAGCCGGATCGTTCCGACACCGTCGCTCACGGTGAGGTTGACGAACTCGCCCATCGCCTCGCTCCTTACGGTTCCAGGCAGCCACCACTGACTTACCCGTGGGTCACATCCCCGGAACCGTACCGGACGAGCACGAACACTGGTACCGCGGGGAGGCTAGAGGTCGACCGGCTGCCCCGAGAGCGCCGAGCGCCGCGCGGCGTCGACGATTCGCAGCGTGCGCAGCCCGACCGCGCCGTCCGGCTGCGGTACGACGGCCGGCGTCGTCCCGGCGTTCGCCCGACCGGACTCGCGCACCGCGCCCAGGAAGGTCGCGAGCATCGACACGTCGAAGTTGTCGTGGATCGGCAGGTACGCCTCCCCGGACGGGTCGGTCCCGCTGACGTGCGGCAGGAACGGCTCGATCTCCACCGACCCATTGGTCCCGGTCACCTGCAGGTACACGCCACCCCAGGTCGGACCGTTGTCCGGCACGCTCCACGAGCAGTCGATGGTTGCCAGCAGCCCGTTGTCGTAGTTGATCGTCACCAGGCCGCCGGTCTCGACGTCGACGCCTTTGTCCTGGTGCAGCACGCGGTTCGCCGCGGCGTACACCCGCTTGGGCGAGGCACCGCCGGTCAGGCCGTCGATGAGGTCGGCGCAGTGCACGGTGTGGTCGACAAGCGCTCCCCCACCGGCCAGCTTGGCGTCGGTGAACCACTGCCGGGCGGCATACGGGATCTTCCCGTTGTTCGTGCCCAGTACGGCGAAGACGTCACCGAGCAGACCGGCTTCCACCGAGGCCCGCAGCCGCAGGTACGGCGGCGAGAAGCGCACCGGGTAGGCAACCATCAGGATCGCGCCGGCGGCCTCGCAGGCGGCGATCATGGCCTCGCCGTCGGCGACCTCGGTGGCCAGTGGCTTCTCGCAGAGCACGTGCGCACCGGCCGCCGCGGCTCGCTCGACCAGCTCGCGGTGCAGAGCGTTCTCGCTCGTCACCACGACCGCGTCCGGCCCCCAGGCGAACAGTTCGTCGTACGAGTCGACGTACGGGATGCCCAGCTGGGCGGCGAAGTCGGCTCCGCGCGGACCGGCGTCCGGCGCGGACGCGCCGTCGGGATCGGCGGACAGCACCTCGGCGTCCGGCATGCCACCGAGCAGTGAGGCGTACGACGCCGCGTGCGTGTGCGCGAACGAAGCGAGTGCGATCTTCAGGCTCATGCCGCGGCTCCCGTCGGGTCGAAGTCCTTCATGTCGATCACTCGGCCGGTCTCCATCGAGGCGCGGGCCGCCTCGGCCAGGTCGACCGCGGCCGCACCGTCCGCGGCCTGGACCCTCGGCTCGGGGCCGCCGCGCAACGCCACCGCGAACTCGCGCAACTGCGTGAGGTACGGGCTCTCGCCGAGCGTGTTGGCCGGGATCAGCAGGTCGCCGGCCGGCGCGCCGTCCTGCAACTCCTCGGCGTAGCCGGAGTCGGCGGCGGACGCGTACTTCAGCACACCCGCCGAGCCGGCGACGTCGAACCCGGACTGGAACGTCGTCCCCGCCGCCGCCCAGGTCGCCCGGCAGTGGCTGATCGCGCCGGACTCGTGGGTCAGCGTGACGTGGGCGGCCACATTGACCGGGCTCTGCCCCTCCACGGTCGGCGGGTTCTGGACGGCGTACACGGTACGGACGTCACCGCACAGCCAGCGGGCCTGGTCGAGGTCGTGCACCATCAGGTCCATGATCACGCCGCCGGAGCGGGCGACGTCGCGGTACCAGCCGCCGCCGGCCGGTGACGACGCCTGCCGGAAGAACCGCGCCACCGCGACGTCGCCGATGCGGCCGTCCCGGACCGCTTGCCGAGCGGCGACGTACGCCGGGAAGTAGCGCACCACGTGAGCCGGGTAGACCCGCACGCCGGCGGCGTCGGCCGCCGCGATCACCTCGTGCGAGTCGGCCGCCGTCAGCGTCAGCGGCTTCTCGCAGATCACGTTCCGGCCGGCCTTGATCGCGGCCAGCGTGACCTCCTTGTGGGTGACCGACGGCGTCACCACGTCGACGAACTCCGCGTCGGCGAGGCAGGTGTCGAGAGAGGCCGACACCTCCAGCCCGTAGTGGTCCGCCAGCTCCCCGGCACCCTCGACCGAGTGCACCACGACCCGCGCGCCGAGCGCCTTCCAGGCGCCGACATGCAGGTGTGCGATGTTGCCCGCGCCGATCAGACCAACAGTCAGACCGGCCAGCTCTTGCGACATGTGATCCCCTACTCGGCGCTCGGTGGAGTCCGGTAAATTAGTAACGATCCTTGCGTATCATTGCGCACAGGCGTTCGCAAGCACCGTCTCACGAACATGTCCACCTCCGTTGTCGAGAACCTAGGGCCAACTGTGCAGAATGTGCCGGTGACCGAAGCGACCGCCGCCCCGAGTGCTCTCGACACCGGGCTCACTCTGGGGGCAGTGGTCCAGACCGAGGGCACCACGTTCACGCTCTGGGCCCCGGCCGCCGAGCGGGTCGAGCTCGCGCTGATCGCCGACGACGGCAGCCAGCGGAACATGGATCTGGCCCACACCGGCGAGTTCTGGACCGGCTTCGTCCCCGGAGTGGGCCATGGGCAGCGGTACGGCTACCGCGTGCACGGTCCCTTCGATCCCGCGCACGGCCTGCGGTTCAACCCGTCCAAGCTGCTGCTCGACCCGTACGCGCGTGCCGTCGACGGGACGCTGGACTACTCCAGCCCGCTGATCTACGACTCCTCCGACGGCGACTCGGCCGGCCACGTCCCGGTGGGTGTGGTGGTCGCCGGGTCCGAGCCGCCGCCGCCGATCAGCCGGCCGGTGCACTGGGGCGAGACCGTCATCTACGAGTTGCACACCAAGGGATTCACCAAGCTGCATCCCGACGTACCCGAGCACCAGCGCGGCACCTACGCCGGTCTGGCGCATCCGTCGGTGATCGGCTACCTGGTCGATCTCGGAATCACCTCGGCCGAGTTGTTGCCGATCCACCACTTCCTGACCGAGCCGTCGATCGCGGCCCGTGGCCTGCCGAACTACTGGGGCTACAACAGCCTCGGGTACTTCGCGCCGCACGCGCCGTACTCGTCGTCCGGTTCGCGCGGTGAGCAGGTCGCCGAGTTCAAGGCGATGGTGGCCGCGTTCCATGCCGCCGGCATCGAAGTGATCCTCGACGTGGTCTACAACCACACCGCCGAGGGCGGCTTCGACGGCCCGACGCTGAGTTTCCGCGGCATCGACAACCGGGCGTACTACCGGCTCGGCCACGGCGGCACGATGTACGACGTCACCGGCACCGGCAACTCGGTCAACACCGCGCACCCGCAGGTCCGCAGGCTGATGATGGACTCGCTGCGCTACTGGGTCGAGGAGATGGGCGTCGACGGGTTCCGGTTCGACCTGGCGGTCACGCTGATCCGCAACGAACGGCACGAGGTCGACACCGTCGACCATCCCTTCCTGGCCGAGGTCGCGGCCGACCCGGTGCTCGGCCGGGTGAAGCTGATCTCCGAGCCGTGGGACATCGGCCCGTTCGGCTACCAGGTCGGCAACTTCGGCACGCCCTGGTCGGAGTGGAACGGCAAGTTCCGCGACAGCGTCCGGGACGTCTGGCGGAACTCCTCCGACGGCGTCAAGGACCTCGCCTACCGGCTGTCCGGCTCCAGCGACCTGTACGGCGACGACGGGCGGTACCCGTACGCGTCGATCAACTTCGTCACCGCGCACGACGGCTTCACACTGCGCGACCTGGTCAGCTACGACCACAAGCACAACGAGGCCAACCACGAGGACAACCGGGACGGCACCGACGACAACCGGTCCTGGAACTGCGGGGTCGAGGGCGAGACCGACGACCCGGCTGTGATCGCCCTGCGCAAACGGCAGATGGCGAACCTGATGTCCACGCTGATCCTGTCGACCGGCGTACCGATGCTGACCGCCGGGGACGAGTGCGGCCGGACGCAGCACGGCAACAACAACGCGTACTGCCAGGACAGCGAGATCTCCTGGTTCGACTGGTCGCTGCCGGACGCGTGGTCGGATCACCTCGGGCTGACCAGGAGACTGCTGGCCTTGCGCGCCGCTCATCCGGTGCTGCGGCAGTGGCACTACTTCTCCGGCGAGCCCGTGGTCGAGGGCGGCCGGAAGGACCTGTCCTGGATCGCGCCGCACGGCGGGGAGATGACCGAGGCCGACTGGTACGACGGCAACCTGCGGACGCTCGGGATGTTCCTGGCCGGCGACGCCCTCCGGGCGACCGATGCCGTGGGCAACGCACTGACGGACAGCTCGTTCCTGCTTGCGCTGAACGCGACGGCGGAGACCCGGCAGGTCGTCGTACCGGACGCCTCCTGGGCCCCGGCGTACGAGGTGGTGCTCGACACCAGCAACTCGATGGTCACCGAGGTCGAGGCCGGTGCCACGGTCCCGCTCGCCCCGCGCTGCCTGGTGCTGCTGCGCGCGCTCTGAGGTCGTTAACCTTCCTCCAGTACATTCGTCGGTCACCTGCTGTTCACGTGTGGGGGGACCGATGTTCTTACTCCGCCGCGAGGCCCGCGAACGGACGACGCCGATCGGCGCGCTGCACCGGGCGGTGATGCGCCTCGGGGAGGCTGAACGAGCCAGCTCGCGTCCACTGCAGCGCTGGCTCGACGGAGTCGCGTACGTCGACATCCAGGCCCGGACCTACGCGGATTTCTGGACTCGGCAGAACGCGGCGGCGATCGCGGCCGACGGCCCGCTGTGGGTCGTCCTCGGTGACTCGACGGCGCAGGGGCTCGGCGCGTCGTCTCCGCTGCACGGGTACGTCGGCCAGGTGCTGAACGCCTTGCGGCGCCGGACCGGTCGTCCGTGGCGCGTGGTCAACCTGTCCCGGTCCGGGGCGCAGACCCGGCACGTGCTGGCGGACCAGCTTCCGCTGGTCGACGGGCTCGGTGCCGACCTGGTCACCTGCGGGATCGGCAACAACGACATCCTCGCCACGCCGCCGAAGCGTTTCCGGACACAACTGCGCGCGGTGATCGACCATCTGCCGTCGGCGTCGGTGGTGATGGACCTGACCGTTCCGGACCGGTTCTGGCGGGTCGGCGGCGTGTGCAGCCCGTACGTCACCGGGATCAACCGACTCATCCACACCTGGGCGACCGACCGTGGTCTGCCGGTCGCCCACGTCTCCCGGCACGCCCGCCCGCCGTGGCGCGGCCTGCTCGCCCCCGACAGCTTCCACCCCAACAACCTCGGCTACCGCCACCACGCCGACGCCCTCCTCGCCGCGCTGCGCCCGGAAGTCACTGGCTGAATATTACGGATCCGGATAATCTGGATCCGTGGAAAATGAGTTGTTGCTGGTAATCCTGCAGCGGGCCACACACGTGACGTTGCAGGTGCTGGAGACAGAGCTGGCCGATCTCGGGCTGACAGCTTCCGAACTGAACGTGCTGGCGAACCTGGCCGACGATCGCGAGCGGACGGTGTCCGAGCTGGGGGTCGCGGCCGGAGTACGGCCGACGACGCTGACCGGCGTACTGGATCGGCTGGAGCGGAAGGGGCACATCACGCGGGCGCCGCGGCCGGGTGATCGGCGAGCGGTGCAGATCTCGCTGACCGCGCTCGGTGTGCAGGGCGCCGGCCGGGTGCAGCGGGCCTTCGCGGAGGTGGAGAAGCGGGCACTGGCCGGGGTTCCGGCGAGCTCGGTGAAGCAGGCACGACGGGTGCTGACGGCGCTGGGGGCGGTATGAGTACGTTCGACGAGTTGATGAGTGAAGTGATGGCGACCGCGGAGCGGTTCGGGCATCGGGAGCACGTGCGGCTGACGTGGCTCGCCGTACGGCGGTGCGGGGCGGCCGGGGCGGTCGAGTTGATCAGTGCGGGGATCCAGCGGACGGCGCGGTATGCCGGGGCGCCGCAGAAGTACAACGCGACGGTGAGCCGGGCGTGGGTGGAGCTGACCGCGTACCACATGGCCGAGGCGCCGGACGACAGCTTCGACGACTTGCTGCGGCGCAATCCCGGGTTGACGGACAAGCGGCTGCTGACGCGGTTCTACCACTCGCGCACATTGGCCTCCCCGGCCGCCCGACGAGGGTGGGTCGAGCCGGACCTGCAGGCGTTCCCGACGTGACCCTTTACCTTGCCCCAAGGGCAAGGGGTTTGATGGTCGGGTGTTGACGATCAGCGAGTTCGGCCGGCGGACCGGGCTCTCACACTAGGCGTTGCGGTCGTACGACGTCTCCGGGCTGCTCCCACCGGCGCAGGTGGATCCGTCGAACGGGTACCGCGGAGGCACTGATCCGGCTGAACCGGTGTTGGGCGGCCGAGGAGGCGGGTGTAGCCCGGGCGGCGTGGATGGCTCTGTACGATCGCGGTTGCCGGGTGCGGGAGTGTGGCGGGGCGGGCGTGGATGGCTTTGTGTAATGGCGGTTGCGGGGTCGGGTGAGTGGGGTCGCGCGGTCCGGATGGCCGGGGCGATGGGGACATCGGCGTCAGCGGCACAGCGCGGTGGTTCTCGTCGGCCGATGGGTCTATCGGCCGGTGGGCCTGGTGGAAGCCGGTGGCGGTTTCATCCCAGAATCCCACCAACCACAGGCAGGCCCCTCACCGCATTCACCCCGGTCACTCGACCACTCGGGTGAGCTGCTCCGGGGATAGCTGCGTCCTGCCCTGGCACACTCCCGCAGCCGGAGCCGCGACACCACGGTCGCCTCACTGCAGGGCAATGACAACTAGTGCCGCGTCCAGAAACGTTGAGGTCGTAACCCGCGTTGGCTGCAGTTCGACAGGACGTATGCGCCCACTGCCCACGACGCACGCCTGAGCAGACCAGCAATCCGGCTCGATCGCCGGACACCTCCTGTCGAACTGCAGACATCAGCCCGGATCCCCCAACCGTGGACGGCAATGGGGACTGGGGACAGCTGACAAGATGCCCCAGTCCCCATCAGGTGGCGGAGGATCAGCGCAGGCACCCAGCACGCGACCACGCTCGTCAACAGTTACGACCCCAACGTTTCCGGGCGAGGCACTAGCACCGTCACGCAACCGCGAGTACCAAGCTTGCCCAGGCCACCGACCAGTACGTCGATCGTGGTACGCCGAATGCCTCCAGCCGGCCGACGCGGCGCCGTGCCCGCCTCCCTCAGGATCGGTAGGTAGTTGATCCGAGCTGACGGGAGAAGGAGATGAGTGGCGCGACGTTGAACGCCGGTACGGGTGTGAAGCCGTGGCGGCTGGGAGCGAGGACACGGAAGGCCGTGCTGGTGCTGCACATCGCGTCTGTCGGGTCGTGGCTCGGTATCGACGTGGTGATGGCGGTGCTGACGTTCACCGCGCTGGGCACCGACGACCAGAGCACGAAGGTGCTGTGCTTCCGGGTGCTCGAACTGGTGACGGTGTGGCCGATGACGGTATCCGGGCTGATGTGTCTGGTCACCGGCGTACTCCTGGCGATGGGCAGCAAGTACGGCCTGACGAAGTACTGGTGGGTCGTCGTGAAGCTGGTCCTCAACCTGCTGCTGAGCACGCTTGTGCTGATGTCGCTGCGACCCGGTGTGGCCGAGATCGCCGACCGCGCCGAGGCCAACGACCTCGACATCCCGCTGGGCGACATGATCTACCCACCGATCGTGTCACCGACCCTGCTGATGTTCGCGGTGGTGCTGTCGGTCTTCAAGCCGTGGGGACTGCTCCGCAAGAAGAAGCGGTGACACGAAGGGCCCCGCCTGGTGAGGCAGGCGGGGCCTTCGGGTCAGAACTCGGAGCCGGCGGGGAGGTCCGGGGTGGACGGGTCCTCCGGGTCGGAGGGGCCGGCGGCCAGGCCCAGCTCGGCAGGGGATGCGAGGCCCGCGTGCTTCGGGACGACGCGGACGGTGTAGCCGAACGGGCCGGTGCGGTCGAGCTTCAGCTCGCCCTCGTACCGGTGGCGGTTGCCCTCGTAGGTCTCCGCCAGCGACAGCGACGCCCGGACCGGGTCCGTGATCTCGTCGTTGGAGTCGACCCGCCCGTGCAGCACCTCGACGTCGATGTCGTCCGGCCGCAGGTCGCCGAGGGCCGCGAACGTACGGATGCCGACGTTCGTCCCCAGCTGTGGTATGTCGCCCAGGCCCTGGAGCTCGACGTGGTCGACCCGGATCTGCGACCAGGCCGCCCGGACCTTCTTCTTCCACGCGGCCAGCTCGCGCGCACCGTCGTACGTCGAGTTCAGCGAGCGCGACGACTGCGCGGCCGGCACGTACAGCCGCTCGACGTAGTCGCGGACCATCCGGGTGGCGAGCACCTTCGGGCCGAGCTCCTTGATCGTGTGCCGCAGCATCTCGATCCACCGGCCGGGCACGTCACCGTCGTAGAACCGCGGCGCCACCTGCTTCTCGATCAGGTCGTACAGCGCGTGCGCCTCGAGGTCGTCGCGCCGGTCGGTGTCCTCGATGCCCTCGGCGGACGGGATCGCCCAGCCGAACTCGTCGTCGTACCACTCGTCCCACCAGCCGTCGCGGATGGACAGGTTGAGCGCACCGTTCAGCGCCGCCTTCATCCCGGACGTGCCGCAGGCCTCGTACGGGCGGAGCGGGTTGTTCAGCCAGACGTCGCAGCCCGGGTACATCGGCTGCGCGAGCGCGATGTCGTAGTCGGGCACGAACACGATCCGGTGCCGGATCTCCGGGTCGTCGGCGAACCGGACCATCTCCTGGATGAGCTTCTTGCCGCCCTCGTCGTGCGGGTGCGCCTTGCCGGCGATGACGATCTGGACCGGCCGCTGCGGGTGCAGCAGCAGCGCCTTCAACCGGGCCGGGTCGCGCAGCATGAGCGTGAGCCGCTTGTACGACGGGACCCGCCGGGCGAAGCCCATCGTCAGCACGTCCGGGTCGAGGATCGAGTCGACCCAGCCGAGCTCGGCCTCGCTGGCGCCGCGGTTCAGCCAGGACTGCCGGACCCGGGTCCGGGTGTCGTCGATGAACCGCTGCCGCAGGATCCGCTTGGTCTCCCAGATCTGCGCGTCGGTGGTCTTGTCGAGCCCGGCGAAGATGCCGTCGCCATCGAACGACGCCGCGTCGGTGTCGGTGGCCGCGAGGGTCAGGTCGTTGATCTCCCGCGCGACCCAGGTCGGCGCGTGCACCCCGTTGGTGATCGAGGTGATCGGTACGTCGGTCGCGTCGAAGCTCGGCCACAGCCCGGAGAACATCCCCCGGCTGACGACGCCGTGCAGCTTGGACACGCCGTTGGCCCGCTGCGCCAGCCGCAGGCCCATGATCGCCATGTTGAAGACGCCGGGGTCGCCGCCCTCGAAGTCCTCGGCGCCGAGCTCGAGGATCCGGTCGACCGGCACGCCCTCGCCGAACGCGTCCGGGGAGAAGTGCTGCTGGATCAGCTCCACCGGGAACCGGTCGATACCGGCCGGCACCGGCGTGTGGGTGGTGAACACGGTGCCGCCGCGGGCGACCTCGAGCGCGGTGTCGAAGTCGAGGTCCTGGCCGGTGGCCAGCTCGCGGATCCGCTCGATCCCGAGGAAGCCGGCGTGCCCCTCGTTGGTGTGGAACACCTCGGGGGCCGGGTGGCCGGTGATCCGGCAGTACTCGCGGACCGCGCGGACACCGCCGACGCCGAGGAGCAGCTCCTGGAGCAGCCGGTGCTCGGTGGAACCGCCGTACAGCCGGTCGGTCACCTCGCGCTCGGCGGGCTCGTTGCCCTCCATGTCGGAGTCCAGCATGAGCAACGGCACCCGGCCGACCTGCGCGACCCAGATCTGGGCGTGCAGCTGCCGGTTGCCGGGCAGGGTCAATGTCACAGTCGCAGGTTCGGCATTCGACTCGGCACCGTCACGGAGCAGGCTGATCGGCAGCCCGTCCGGGTCCACCAGCGGGTAGCGCTCCTGCTGCCAGCCCTCGCGGTTCAGCGACTGGGCGAAGTACCCGTGCCGGTAGAGCAACCCGACCCCGATCAGCGGCACGGCGAGGTCGCTGGCCGCCTTCAGGTGGTCGCCGGCCAGGATGCCCAGGCCGCCGGAGTACTGCGGCAGCACGTGGGTGATGCCGAACTCCGGGGAGAAGTAGGCCACCGAGCTGACCGGCGAACCGGCGTCGGTCTGGAACCAGCGGTCGTCGGACACGTAGCCGTTCAGGTCGGCTACGGCCAGCTCCAGCCGGCGCAGGAAGGCTTGGTCGTTGGCCAGCTCGTCGAGCCGGGCCGCCGGGACCTCGCCGAGAAGCTTGACCGGGTCACCGCCGGTGCTCCGCCACAGCTGCGGGTCGACCGCCTCGAAGACGTCCTGCGTCTCCGGGTGCCAGGCCCAGCGGAGGTTGTTCACCAGGGTGCCCAGGCCGGTCAGCTGCTCGGGCAGGACAGGGCGGACGGAGAATCGTCGTATCGCTCGCACCGGGACACCGTACAAGCCCCGGGCCACCGGAGCACCCTCGGCATGCATCGATCTTGCAACGCGAGCAAGATTTTGCAGACCTTTTTCGGTGGGTGGTCGCCGATGTTCCATGGTGTGGACCGAACCACCGCCGCTGACCGGGTGGCGGGTGGAAGCGAAATGGCACTGCGTGTCACGTTCGGGGCCGGGGAACCGCTAACGTCAGTGCTGTAGTTCATGTACTGCGCACGACTCCACCCGCCGGATCGCAATCGGCCGGCTGTCACTCTCTGCGAGGGAAGGTTCGTCTACGCCATGACTGGGCGCATCCCGATCACCGACGTCACCCCGACCGTCGACGCCGGAGCGTATCCGGCCAAGGCATCGGTGGGCGAGACGTTCACCATCGCGGCCACGGTCTTCCGCGAGGGCCACGACGCGGTGAACGCGAACGTCGTGCTGACCTCGCCGACCGGGCAGACCAGACGGATGCTGATGACCCCGGTCGGGCAGGGTTCGGACCGGTGGACGGTGGACGTGACCCTGCAGGAGCAGGGCGCGTGGACGTTCGCGGTCGAGGGCTGGAGCGACCCGTACGGCACCTGGCGGCACAACGCCGAGATCAAGGTGCCGGCCGGGCTCGACGTCGACCTGATGTTCGCCGAAGGAGCCGCCTTCTTCGACCGCGCGGCCGCCGGCGTGCCGCCCGCCGTCCGTGCCGACCGGGCGACGTTGAGCGATGCCGCGCAGGCGCTGGCGAACGGCGCGCTGCCGCCCGAGGCCCGGCTGGCCGCGGGCATCTCGCCGCAGGTCCGGGCCGCGCTCGGGCGGTACCCGGTGCGCGAGCTGATCACGTCCTCCGAGACGTACCCGGTGTGGGTCGACCGGGAGCGGGCGCTGTACGGCAGCTGGTACGAGTTCTTCCCCCGGTCGGAGGGTGCGAAGTACGACGAGGAGACCGGGCAGTGGAGGTCCGGGACCTTCCGGACGGCGGCCAAGCGGCTGGAAGCGGTTGCCTCGATGGGCTTCGACATCCTTTACGTGCCGCCGATCCACCCGATCGGCCACTCGTTCCGCAAGGGCCCGAACAACACCCTCGACCCGAAGCCCGGTGATCCCGGGTCGCCGTGGGCGATCGGCTCCGAGGAGGGCGGGCACGACGCGATCCACCCGGAGCTCGGCACCTTCGAGGACTTCGACTTCTTCGTCGGCCGGGCCCGTGAGCTCGGGCTCGAGGTCGCCATCGACCTGGCGCTGCAGGCCTCCCCGGACCATCCGTGGGTGACCGAGCACCCGAAGTGGTTCAGCGTCCGCGCGGACGGCTCGATCGCGTACGCCGAGAACCCGCCGAAGAAGTACCAGGACATCTACCCGATCAACTTCGACAACGACCCCGAAGGCATCTACGCCGAGGTGCTGCGGATCGTCCGGCTGTGGATCTCGCACGGGGTGACCGTGTTCAGGGTCGACAACCCGCACACCAAGCCGGTGAACTTCTGGGAGTACCTGCTCGGCGAGATCCGCAAGACCGACCCGGACGTGGTGTTCCTGTCCGAGGCGTTCACCCGGCGGCCGATGATGCGGCAGCTGGCCAAGGTCGGCTTCCACCAGTCGTACACGTACTTCACCTGGCGCAACGAGAAGTGGGAGCTGGAGGAGTACCTGCAGGAGCTGACCACGGAGACCGCGCACTTCCTCCGGCCGAACTTCTTCGTCAACACCCCGGACATCCTGACCGCCTACCTGCAGTACGGCGGTCCGGGCGCGTTCAAGATCCGGGCGGCGATCGCGTCGACGTCGTCACCGACCTGGGGCGTGTACGCCGGGTACGAGTTGTTCGAGCACGTCGCGCTCCGGCCGGGCTCGGAGGAGTACCTGGACACCGAGAAGTTCCAGTTCCGGCCGCGGGACTGGGAGGCCGCCGAGGCCGAGGGACGCTCGCTGGCGCCGTACCTGACGCTGCTGAACAACATCCGCCGCCGGCACCCGGCCCTGCAGCAGCTGCGCAACCTCTCGCTGCACACGGTCGAGGACGAGGCGATCATGTGCTACTCGAAGCGGATCACCGGGCCGGACGGGCACAGCGACACCGTCATCGTGGTGGTGAACACGGACCCGCACTCGGTCCGCGAGTCGATGGTCCACCTCGACATGGCCGCGCTCGGCATGCGTCCCGAGGACAGCTTCACCGTGTACGACGAGATCAGCGGCGCGACCTGGCGCTGGGGCCAGCAGAACTACATCAAGCTCGACCCGAACGGCGAGCCGGCCCACATCCTCGCCGTCCGCCGCGGCCAGGCCTGATCCGCACCACCTGATGGCAGGATCCGGCCACCCGCCGGATCCTGCCCCCGCGGTTTCCTAGCATCAGGCCGTATGGTCCGCCGTCTCATCGCCCTGTGCGCAGCCGCCGCGCTCGCCATCGCCGCAGGATGCTCGGGCGACGACCCGACCGCCGGCCGGATCCCGGCCCCGACCGCCTCGGCCACTCCGACGCCGAGCTCCATCATTCACACCGCGCCCAGCCGGGCCACCCCGACCACTCCCCCGCGCGTGGAGCCCGAGGTGGCCTGCGGCGGCAACCCGTTCGACCCGAAGAAGCTGCGGGCCTACAACCCGGACGGGCCGGCCTATGCCGGCCGGAGCATCCACCTGTCCGAGCTCGTGAACCTCGACTTCGCCGACATCTACACCGAACTTCCTCGCGAGTGGAACGCGAAGCTCACGTCCACCCCGGGTGCGGTGCAGTTGCTGATCTGCGAGTGGCGCGACGAGACCTACCGCTCCAGGACGGTCGACACCTGCGACTACGAGTCCACCGACGACTCCAGGCCGACGGCGGAGTTGGTGTCGGCGCGCTACCGGTACCGCGTGTTCGAAGCGAAGACAGCGCGGCAGATCACCACCTTCACCCTGCAGGGTTCACTGAACGGCTGTCCCGCGTCCACGGCCGGTGGCGTCAGTGACAAGTACTACCAACGCGTCGACTCCGCCGACCTCGCGGCCAGGTTGAAGCCGTTCGTCGTGGGGCCGGCCCGGCGTTAGAGGGGAACGGTCTGCGGGTACTTCAGGCCGAGTCCGGTGTTCAGGGCGACAACCTGGTCGCCGGCGTGGATCCAGCCGCTCTCCCGCAGGCGCCGGGCGGCGGCGAAGGTGGCGGCACCCTCGGGGCAGACGAAGGCGCCCTCGAGCTCGGCCAGCCGGCGCTGCTCCGCCAGGATGGTCTCGTCGCCGACGGCGACGGCGGTGCCGCCGGTGTCCGCGATCGCCCGCAGGACGAGGAAATCGCCGAGCGCCCTGGGCACGGTGATGCCGAAGGCAACGGTCTGCGCGTCCGGCCACGGCTCGCTCTCGGGCAGGCCCTGCTCGTAGGCCTGGACGATCGGCGCGCACCCGGTCGACTGGACGGCGACCAGCCGCGGCAGCGGTCCGTCGATCCAGCCGAGCTCGCGCAACTCGAGCAGCGCCTTCCAGATGCCGATGATCCCGACGCCGCCGCCGGTCGGGTAGACGATGACGTCGGGCAGCCGCCAGCCGAGCTGCTCGGCGATCTCCAGTCCCATCGTCTTCTTGCCCTCGATCCGGTACGGCTCCTTCAGCGTGGAGACGTCGAAGTACCCCTCCTGCTCCCGGACGTACGCCGCCGCGTCACCGATCAGCCCGTCGACCAGGTGCAGCCGCGCGCCGACGACCTTCACCTCGCGCCGGCAGATCTCCGGCGCCGCGACGGGCATCGCGACCAACGCTTCGAGCCCGGCGCGGGCGGCGTACGCGGCCCAGGCGGAGCCGGCGTTCCCGTTGGTCGGCATCGCGATCCGCCGGACGCCGACCTCGTACGCCCGGGACACCCCGACGGCCGCGCCGCGCGCCTTGAACGTGCCGGTCGGGATCAGCCCTTCGTCCTTCATCAGCAGCCGGTCGACGCCGATCTCCCGGCCGTAGCGCGGCAACGGAAGCAGCGGCGTCATCCCCTCCCCCAGGGTCACCACGTTCTCCGGCGCGCGCACCGGCAGCAGCTCGTGGTACCGCCACAGGTCCGGCGGCCGCGCGGCCAACTCGTCCTTCGTCAACTTCACCGCGGGTACGTCGTACCGCGCCAGCAGAGGTGATCCGCACGGGCACAGTCCGATCACCTGGTCGGGGTCGTGGGTCAGCCCGCACTTAGGGCACTCGAGCCGGCTCAGCGCTGAGAAGGTCACACCTGGTGAACCTACCCGGCGCGCAGGTTGGTGACGGTCGGGCGCTGGTGGTCGGTGAGCCGGAAGCCGGTGCCGCGGACCGCGTCGATGGTGACCGTGGTGCCGAGGTCGTCGAGTTTGCGGCGGAGACGCTTGACCACCGAGTGGATGTCGGCGGTGCCGCGCAGGTGCCGGTTGCGCCAGACGGTCTGGTGCAGGGCGTCGTACGTCCAGATCCGCAGCGGCGCGGACATCAGCCGGGTGAGCAGGTCGTGCTCGAGCTCGGTCAGCTGGACCTCCTGGTCGCGCCACCGGGCGACCGACCGGACCCGGTCGATCGTGAGCACGCCGGCGTCGGGCTCACCGGCGGACACCCTCTCGGCGGTCGCGTCGACCTCCGCGGGCTCCGGCGACTCGGGCTGTTCGGGGACCGGCGGTGGTTGCTCGCCGGTCGCCAGCAGCCGGCGGAGCTCTTCGAGACTGGAGACGAGCAGCAGTGGCGCGACGTCGTCGACGCGCTCGGCGAGCCGGACACGGTCCTCCGGTGAGGCCGCGACCGCGATCAGCAGCGGGAACGGCGGCCGGTCGGTCGTGGTCAGATCGACGTCCAGAGGGGCGGGGACACGGGCGGTGACCATCTGATCACGATGTCAACCTCTGCCTCGGATCGTCAACGAACTGCCAACCTTTGACCACCTTGCCTTGATCGGTGCAACGGCTAGTCACATCTTGCTCACGAAGTGTGCTTGTTACCACGTTGTTCTGACACATAAGGTCCACGACAGGCTCGCGGTGTCACATGTCGCGACCTGGGGGGCACGCAGCGTTCGCTCACCGGTTCATCCGCCCGATGACGGCACCGCGAACCCGGCCTGCACCTCTGCACCAGATGACTCGGGGGAGTCAACTCGGGGTTGTCCACAGTGAGGGGCTGCAGAGATGTCACACGGAAGACGAAGGGGGCTCGCCAGATCGCTGGTGAGTGCCCTGGCGACGGTGGCAGTCGTCGCGACCGGGATGGCCGTCGCCGGCCAGGCCCAGGCCGCGCCACCCACCAAGCCCGACGCCACCCCGGCGAGCAAGATCAAGCCGGAACTGATGGCAAAACTGGACGGCAAGGACGCCAAGGAGGCGACGGACTACTGGGTCCGGTTCTCCGCCAAGGCCGACTTGAGCGCCGCCCGCGGGATCACCGACTGGAACGAGCGCGGCACGGCCGTCGCCGCGGCGCTGAAGAAGACCGCCGCCGCCAGCCAGGCGAAGGTCCGGGCCGAACTGGACGCGCAGAAGGTGAGCTACCAGGCCTTCTGGGGTACCAACGCGATCCGGATCACCAGCGGCACGCTCGCGCTGGCCCAGAACCTGGCCAACCATGCCGAGGTCGAGGGTCTCTACAACCCGGTCGCCGTCGAGGTGCCGAAGGTCACCCCGGGCGAGCAGGCGCACGAGATCAACGCCGTCGAGTGGGGTATCGCGAACATCAACGCCGACGACGTCTGGTCGCAGTACGGCGCCAAGGGCGCGGGCATCGTGATCGCCAACATCGACACCGGGGTGCAGTACGACCACCCGGCGCTGGTGAACTCGTACCGCGGCAACAACGGCGACGGCACGTTCGACCACAACTACAACTGGTTCGACGCGGCCGGCACTTCGCCGACCGCTCCGTCCGACGGCAACGGCCACGGCACCCACACGATGGGTACCATGGCCGGCGACGACGGCGCGGGCAACCAGATCGGCGTCGCGCCGGCGGTCAAGTGGATCGCAGCGAACGGCTGCTGCCCGAGCGACGCCGCGCTGATCGCGTCCGGCGAGTGGATGCTCGAGCCGACCGATTTGAACGGCCAGAACCCGGACGCGAGCAAGCGGCCGAACATCATCAACAACTCCTGGGGCTCGACGCAGCCGTCGAACGACCCGTTCATGGAGGACATCACCAACGCCTGGAAGGCGTCGGGCATGTTCGGTGCCTGGGCGAACGGCAACAGCGGTTCGCTGGGCTGCCAGAGCAGCGGTTCGCCGGGCTCCCTGACGAGCAACTACTCGGCGGGTGCCTACGACATCAACAACAACATCGCGTCGTTCTCCGGCCGGGGTGTCGGCCAGAACGGCACGATCAAGCCGAACATCTCGGCCCCCGGCGTCAACGTCCGGTCCAGCGTGCCGGGCAGCAGCTACGCGAGCTTCAACGGCACGTCGATGGCCGCACCGCACCTCGCGGGCGCCGTTGCCTTGGTCTGGGCCGCCTCGCCGGTACTCAAGGGTGACGTCGACGCGACCCGCGCGCTGCTGAACGGGACCGCGATCGACAAGGCCGACAGCCAATGCGGTGGAACGACGGAGAACAACAACGTCTACGGCCAGGGCCGCCTGGACGCCCTGGCGCTGCTGAACGCCGCTCCCATCGGTGAGACCGGCACGCTCGCCGGCACGGTCACCGCGGCGACCGGCGGCACCCCGCTGGCCGGCGCGAGCGTGACGGTGAAGGCCGCCGGTCAGCCCGACCGGGTCCTCACCACCACCGGCACCGGTGCGTTCTCGTCCGTGCTGCCGGCCGGCAGCTACGACCTGACCGTGGCGTCGTTCGGGTACAAGACCCAGACCGACACCGCGACCATCACCACCGGCGCGACCACCACGAAGAACTACGCGCTGGAGAGCGCTCCGCAGGTCAACGTCGGCGGCACCATCTCGGACGGCTCCGGTCACGGCTGGCCGCTGTACGCGAAGGTGAGCGTCGAGGGACCGGGCGGTGTGTTCGACTACACGACGCCGACCAACGGCCGCTTCAGCCTGAAGGTGCCCTCCAACGCGGCGTACTCGCTGAAGATCGAGTCGCAGTATCCGGGCTACCAGACGGTCAGCGAGCCGATCACCGTCGGCGCCGGCAACCTGACCAAGAACGTCGCGGTCCCGGTCCGCACCGACGCCTGCGCCACCGCGCCGGGCTACCGGTACGGTTCGGACGGCGTCTACGAGACGTTCGACTCCGGTGACAAGCCGGGCAACTGGACTGTCGTCGACACCAAGGGCAACGGCCAGGTCTGGCAGTTCAACGACCCGGGCAACCGGGGCAACCTCGCCGGTGGCACCGGCGGGTTCGCGGTCATCGACAGCGACGAGTACGGCCCCGGCGGGTCGCAGGACACCTCGCTGGTCAGCCCGGTCGTTGACCTGAGCGCGGTCACCGCTCCGGTGATCCGGTTCAACCAGGACCTCAACTACCTCAGCGGCGAGAAGGCCGACGTGGACCTGTCGATCGACGGCGGGGCCACCTGGACCAACGTGCTCACCCAGGCGGCGGACGTCCGCGGTGTCAAGGAGATCGCGATTCCGCAGGCGGCCGGCAAGTCGGAGGTGCAGGTCCGGTTCCACTACTACGACGCGTCGTACGAGTGGTGGTGGATCGTCGACAGCGTGCTGATCGGCAGCCAGATCACCTGTGAGCCGACCGGCGGCGGCATCGTCACCGGCAACGTCAAGGACGCCAACACGAACGGGTTCGTGAACGGCGCGGTCGTCAGCCGCGACGGCAACGCCGCCGAGGCCGGCACCACCGTCGCGACGCCCGAGGACACCGGTCTGGCGGACGGCTTCTACTGGCTGTACTCCTCGGAGTCCGGGCCGCAGGGCTTCACCGCGAAGGCCGGCAACTACGTCAGCTCGCAGCAGAGCGTGGACGTGGAGGCCGACTGGAGCACCACCGCCAACTACACCCTGGCGGCCGGCAAGCTGGCCGTCACCCCGGGCAGCATCACCGGCAACCTGAGGCTGCCCACCGGCAAGGTGACCAAGTCGTTCACCGTGACCAACACCGGCGGTGCGCCGGTCGAGGTGAAGTTCGGTGAGCGCGACGGCGGCTTCGTGCTGCAGAACGCGAACGGCACCACCACCACCAAGACCCAGGTGCTGAACAGCGCCGGTGCCCCGCTGCAGCGGCTCGAGGTGCCCACCTCGTTCGCGAACAAGCTGTCGGGCAAGACGGCCGGTACGCCGGCCGCCGCGAAGCCGCTCGCGGCTCCGTGGACCGACATCGCCGACTACCCGTCGACCGTGATGGACAACCGGGTGGTCAACCTCGACGGCAAGATCTACTCGATTGCCGGTGGCAACGGTAGCGCGTCGACCGGGAACAGCTACGCGTACGACCCGGCGACGCTGGCGTGGACCGCCATCGCACCGCTGCCGGGTGCTCGCAACGCCATCACCGTCGGCGTCGTGGGCGGCAAGATCATCGCCAGCTCCGGTTGGGGTTCCTCCGGTCCGGCCGCGGAGACCTGGTCCTACGACCCGGCCACCAACGCGTGGTCGTCGGTGGCCGCCAACCCGGCGCCGCGGGCCGCGGCCGGTCAGGCCGTCGTCGACGGCAAGCTGTACGCCGTCGGTGGCTGCACGACCTCCGCCTGCACCCCGATGAGCAACACCGTCGTCCGCTACGACGCGGCGGCGAACAGCTGGGAGACCCTGGCGAACTACCCGAAGTCGGTCGCGTTCGCGTCCTGCGGCGCCATCGACGGCAAGCTGTACTGCGCCGGCGGCAACGACGGCGCGAGCTCGCTGAAGTCGGCCTACGTGTTCGACCCGTCGGGCAACACCTGGACCGCGGTCGCGGACGCGCCGGCGGACCACTGGGCGGGCTCGTACGCCGTCGCCGGCGGCAAGCTGCTGGTCGTCGGCGGTGTCCAGGCCGGCGCGGTCACCAACGCCGGTATGGCCTACGACCCGGCCGCCGACTCCTGGTCGGCCCTGCCGAACGCCAACCTGCCGCGGTACCGCGGTGGTGCGGCCTGCGGCTTCTACAAGGTCGGCGGTTCTTCCGGTGGCTTCAACGCCACGGTGGACAGCGAGGCCCTGCCGGGTCTCGAGGACTGCGCCGAGTCGTCGGCGGACGTGAGCTGGATGTCGATCGACAAGACCGAGGCCACCCTGGCCCCGGGCGGGTCGACGACGGTCAAGGTCACGCTCACGGCGAACGTCGACCAACCCGGCGCGTACGCCGGGTCGGTCACGATCGGCGAGAACACGCCGTACTCGGTCGACGCGGTCGGGGTGACGATGAACGTCACGCCGCCGAACACCTGGAGCAAGCTGCTGGGCACCGTCACGGGCGTCAGCTCGTCCGGGGCCACCGCCGCCCTCCCGGGTGCGACAGTCCAGGTCGACTCGTGGGCCCAGTCGTACACCTTCATCACCGACAAGGACGGCAAGTACGCGTACTGGCTGGACCGTCGGAACAACCCACTCACCCTGATCGCCGCCAAGGACGGCTACAAGCCCCAGACCCGCACGACCCGCCTGCTCGCAGGCCAACCGGTCACCGAGGACTTCGCACTGAAGTCGATCAGATAGCAGTCAGGTAAGACGCCGGCCCCCGTCCAGCAGGACGGGGGCCGGTTCTGTGCGGTTCAGCTGGTCGGGAAAAGATGGAAGCCCACGCCGCGGACGGCATGGATGGTGACGGTGGCGCCGAGGTCGGCCAGTTTCTGCCGGAGGCGCTTCACCACCGAGTGGATGTGCGATCCGTGGCCCAGGTGCTCGTTGCCCCAGACCGCGTGGTGCAGCCGCTGGTAGGTCCAGACGCGCCCGGGCTCCTCGACCAGGCAGTGCAGGAAGTCGTGCTCCAGCCTGGTCAGCGGCACCTCGCGGTCCTTCCAGCGCACGACCCGGCGGTCCACGTCCAGGTAGAGCTCGGTCTCCGGCGCGGGAACGGCGGCCGCCACCGGGACGGCGGGCACCGACCGCGGGACTGCCTCGATCTGGGCGGGCCGCACACTCACCGTTGCCTGGTCGGCGCCCGGCAGCACGGTCGGCGTCAGCACGACCGGCCCCACCGGCGACGTCATCGCGGTGAGCTCGAGGAAGGTGCGCGCCTGCTCCGCGCTGGACACCAGCAACAGCGCCTCCGCACCGCCCAGCAGCCGGACGAGTTGCACCCGCTCGGCCGTGGAGGTGGCCACCCCGATGATCAACGACGAATCCGACGACCTCTCCATGCGAGTCCCCTCCTGGTCGAACGCCAGGACCAGTACCTTTTACGACGCGAAGTAAGTCAAGGGATTCCCTGCACGTGGAGCTGGCACAAATGCGACCTGTCCGAGACAGGACAGGACATGGGTGCGCCCGGGGCCGCCGCGGGGAACGGCGCGGCGGACCCGGACGCAGTACCGAAGGACCGGCGAGAGGTCAGCCGACCGTCTTGACCGCCGTGATCAGGGTGCCGTCGGCGGTGTCGCCGGACAGCTCCCAGAAGAACGCACCGCCGAGGCCCTGCTGGTTCGCGTACGTCATCTTGCCGCGGATGGTGTCGGGGGTGTCGTACCCCCACCACTGCCCGCTGCAGAACGCGTAGGCCGTCCCGCCGACGGTCCCGGTCGACGGGCAGCGGGTCGAGATCAGCTTGTAGTCCTCGATCCCGGCCTCGTACTTCCCGGGCGCCGCGCCGGTCGCGGAGCCACCGGGAGCGGCCTGGGTGACGCCGGTCCAGCCGCGGCCGTAGAAACCGACGCCGAGCAGCAGCTTGGACGCCGGGATGCCCTTCGACTTCAGCTTCTGGATCGCCGCGTCGCTGTGGAACCCGGCGGTCGGGATCCCGTCGTACGACGTCAGCGGGGAGTGCGGCGCGGTCGGGCCCTGGGCGCTGAACGCCCCGAAGTAGTCGTACGTCATCGGCATCAGCCAGTCGAGCTTGCCGGCCGCGGCCGCGTAGTCGGTGGCGTCGATCTTGCCGCCGTCGGTGCCGTCGGCGGTGATCGCGGCGGTCACCAGCGCGGACGATCCGAACGTGTTGCGCAACGCCGTGACCACCTTGTCGAAGGCGTTCGGCCCGGAGGTGTCACACGTCAGCCCACAGGCGTTCGGGTACTCCCAGTCGATGTCGATCCCGTCGAAGACGTCGGCCCAGCGCGGGTCCTCGACCAGGGCGTGGCAGGAGTCGGCGAAGGCGGCCGGGTTCTTCGCCGCCTCGGTGAAGCC
The DNA here is from genome assembly GCF_004348725.1 of Kribbella turkmenica. GTDB lineage: Bacteria > Actinomycetota > Actinomycetes > Propionibacteriales > Kribbellaceae > Kribbella > Kribbella turkmenica. The sequence continues at coordinate 2,027 of NZ_SMKR01000045.1, read as the reverse complement.
GCCGGACCAGGTCCAGCCGCCGAACGACCAGACCACCTTGAGGTTCGGGAACTCCTTCTTCAGCTTGCGCAACTGGTTGAAGTTGCCGCGGAGCGCGCCGGTGTCCCACGTGTCGGCGACACCGTCCACCGACGAGGCCGCGTCGTAGAACTTGTCGTACGCCGCGTAGGAGTCGCCGACCGCGCACCGGCCGCCCGCGGTGTTGCCGAACGCGTAGACGATCGTGGTCAGCTTCGGCGCCGAGCCACTCATCTTGATGTTCTTGACGTGGTAGTTGCGGTCGTAGACACCCCACTCGGTGAAGTAGCCGACGACGTGCTTGCCGGCCGCGGGTGCTTCCTGCTGCGCGGACGTGTCCTGTGCGGCGGGCTGGGCGGCGGTGGCCGCGGGTATCAGGGCGGCGCCCAGCAGGGTGACGGCCGCCGCAACGGCCAGAACTCGGATTCTCATGGTGGTACCTCCTGGGGGCGGAGAGGAACTGCCCGCACCCTACCGAGCACGTCCAGTTAAGAAAAGGAGGAACCCGAATAAAAATGTTCTCGTGATCATCGCGCCGCTCCCCGGACCGGTGTGCAGACCGGGCGCGCGGCGGAGTAAGGTCCACGCGCACGGTCACTCTCGACCGCATCCGACGGAGGAACAGTGTCCGGACTCGTTCGGCGGCCGGTCGTCGTCTGGCTGCTTGCGGCCCTCGCCGTACCCGTGCTGCTGACGGCTGTACTCATCCCGGCCAGGGCAGGCACCACCGAGGAGGAAATCCGGGACCGCTCGATCGCGGCTCTGCAGGCCCGCGGGATCAGCGGCGCCGAGGTCGACGTGGACGGTCGCGACGCGAAGGTCGCCGTTCCGGCCGGGGTCGATCCCGGGGTGGCCGAACAGGTCGTGGCCGGCGTCGATGGCGTCCGCGCGGTCCGGGTCGAGGGCGGCACGCCATCGGCCGCGCCGACCGCGGGAACGGCCGCGGAACCGGCGGTCGCGCCGTTCGAGGTCGGCCGGACCAGCAACTCGATCCGGGTCCGGGCCGCGGTCAGGGACCAGCAGGTCAAGGACGCGATCGCCGCCCAGGTCGACAAGGTGCTCGGCGAGGAGCGCGAGCTCGACGACCGGATCACCATCGACGCGGCCATTGGCCTGCCCGACGCGGCCACCGTCGCCGCGCTGATCCAAGCGCTCGCGATCGGCACCGGCGACGCCTCGGTGCGCTACGACGGCACGACGGTCACGCTGACCGGGAAGGTGCCCGACCAGGCGACCAAGGCCACCGTCGCCCGGGCGGCGGCGAAGGCGGTCCCGGGTGCGGTGGTCGCCGACCAGCTGCAGACGCCGGCGCCGCCGAAGCCCGAGATCAGTGAAGCCTGCCGGACGTTCCAGAGCCGGCTGTCGGAGTTCACCCGGCAGTACCCGATCAACTTCCTGTCCGGTACGTCGATCGTCAACGACGCCACCAAGCCGGCGGTCGTCCAGGCCGCGGCGCTGCTGAAGTCGTGCCCGGCGGCCCGCGTCGAGATCGCGGGTCACACCGACGACCTCGGCTCCCCCGCCAGCAGCCTGCCGCTGTCCGAGCGGCGCGCGGCCGCGGTCAAGGCGACGCTCGTCCGGCTCGGCGTCCCCGCCGGGCGACTGCTCGCCCACGGGTACGGCGAGACCTTCCCGATCGCCTCCAACGACACCCCGCAGGGGCGGATCGCGAACCGCCGGGTCGAGCTTCGAGTACTGCAAGGGAATTCATGAGTTGGCTGATCGCTCAGACGTGGATCCTGCTCCTGGTCGCGTTCCTCCTCGGCAGCGCGGCCGCCTGGCTGCTGCACCGGCTGCTGCCGGCGAGAGGAGCACGCCGATGAGCTGGCTGCTGCGACACAACTGGCTCTGGTCCCTGCTCGCCTTCGCCCTCGGCGCCGCAATCACCTGGCTCCTCCTGACCCGCCGCGAACTCCCGCCCCCGGGCGGAGTCGAGGAACCGGTGGAGGAAGAGGAGGAGGTCCTCGTCGGAGCCGCATCCGCGCCGTCGTCCGCAGACGCCGCACCTG
>NZ_SMKR01000044.1 GCF_004348725.1 Kribbella turkmenica | reverse complement strand
ATCTTCGGCAACTCCCCACGAGACGCCGCCCACGCGGTTCCTGTGACAGTCACTAGGCTGACCCGGTGGCAGACGAAGACATGTCCGGAGAAGTGGTGCCGTACCGGCCGGTCATCGACGCGGTGGTGATCGACTGCGCGGACCCGGCCCGCCTCGCCCAGTTCTGGCAGGCGCTCCTCGGCGGCGAGCTCCACACGCAGCCCGACGGTGTCACCGAGCTCACCGGTGGCCGCATCCGCCTCGACTTCGCCCGGGTCCCCGAGACGAAGCAGACCAAGAACCGCCTACACCTGGACCTTCACGTCCCCCCGGAATCCAAGGACCAGGCGATCGCCCACGCCCTCCACCTGGGCGCCACCCCCGCCCCCGACATCTACGACGGCACCCTCTGGCAAACCCTCAGAGACCCCGAAGGCAACGAGTTCTGCCTGATCTGGGGCGGCACCGGATAACAACAGCCCCCGCCCTACGTCTCCGCAGGTCAGGGGCTGCTTCGCGCTGGTGGCGGGTGCAGGGTTCGAACCTGCGTAGGCATACGCCGACAGATTTACAGTCTGCTCCCTTTGGCCGCTCGGGCAACCCGCCAGGGTGCTGCCGGTTCGTGAACCGGCGTGGGAGACGATACAACAGACAGTGCCCCTGACAGCAAATCGGAAAGGAACTGCCCATGGCATCGGAGTCCTCCTTCGACATCGTGAACAAGGTCGACCGTCAGGAGGTGGACAACGCCGTCAACCAGGCGGCGAAGGAGATCAGCCAGCGGTTCGACTTCAAGAACGTGGACGCGGGCATCAGGTGGTCCGGCGAGGCGATCGACATGCAGGCGAACACCGAGGAGCGGGTGAACGCCGTGCTCGACGTGTTCAAGGACAAGCTGGTCAAGCGGCAGATCTCGCTGAAGGGTCTCGAGGCGGACGAGCCGAAGCTGTCCGGGAAGGTCTACAAGATCAACGCCACGATCAGCGCCGGCATCACCCAGGAGAACGCGAAGAAGCTGTCCAAGCTGATCCGTGACGAGGGCCCGAAGGGCGTCAAGGCGCAGATCCAGGGCGACGAGCTCCGCGTCTCCAGCAAGAGCCGCGACGACCTGCAGGCCGTCCAGGCGCTCATCAAGGGCGAGGATCTCGACTTCGCTGTCCAGTTCGTCAACTACCGCTGACCGCGGGCCGGAGGACGTCGCCGTGAGTACGGCGGCGTCCGGTCCCGGCCGCCTGCCTAGTGGGGAAATCTGTCGCCTGTGTCGGTGTGGGCGGGCATGCTGTGCGCCGTGGAGAAAGTACGGCGGTGGGTGCGCGAGGACTTCGGCCTGGATGTGCGGGAACTCACGCCGGTGGGGCATGGGGCCGACGTGGCCGCGGACGTGTGGAAGGCGGCCACGGTCACCAACACGTACGCCGTGAAGTGGAGCGGAGCCGGCACCAACACCGGTCACCAGGTGGCCGCGTTCCTGGCCGACACGATCCCCGGAATCCCGGAGCCGGTCCGAACCGTCGAGGGCGGCCTCTGGACGTTCCACGGGAAGAAGAAGCGCCTGACGGTCACTCCGTGGATCGACGGCGTACGGGCGGCCGACACCGGACTGACCTCCGGGCAGTGGACGGAGTACGGCGTACTCGTCCGGCGGATCCATGAAGCCGAGCCGCCTGAACGGCTCCGCAACGCGCTGCCGCACCACAGCCCGGTCCGCGACCGCATCCCGGGCCTCGCCGAGGAACTCCACACCAGGCTGACCACGCAGCCGCCCGAGGACGACCTCGAGGCCGAGCTCGCGGCGGTCTGGAAGGAGCACAAGGACACGATCACCGGTCTGCTGGCGGCGCGCCCGCCGGAGCCGACCGGCCCCCGGGTCGTCTGCCACGCCGATCCGCACCTCGGCAACGTCCTCGTCGACAACGGGGTCCACCTGGTCGACTGGGACGACGTGGTCCACGCGCCCCGCGAGCAGGATCTGATGTTCCTCCTCGGCGGCATGGGCTCCCTCGGCCCCACCACCTCCGGGCAACTGACCGCCTTCTTCACCGGGTACGGCGACGTCCACCTCGACCAGGAGGCCCTCACCTACTACCGCCACGTCAGAGCCCTGGAAGACGCCGCACTCTGGGCCGAACAAGCCCTCACCGGGCCCGACCGCGGAGAATGCATCGACATTCTCCGCGGTGGGCTCGGACCCGGCGGTCTCGCCCGACTGGCACTGTCCTAGCGGAAGCGGTGGGTGACCCAGTTGGCGACCTGTGTGCCGAGTAAATCGCCCTCCTGCATGGCGTGGCGGAAGTGCAGGCCGGAGAGGATCCGGGCTTCCTGGACCTCGGCCCGGATGGCGGGCAGACGGTCGTACGAGCGGGCGGTGCCGGTGACGAGGCTGTCGATGGTCAGCGGGACCCGGCTGGTGTGGAAGTAGGCTTGTAGCGCCCGGGTGGCACCTGCGGTGAAGCAGGCGTGGCCGGACGGGTAGTCCGGGTGGTTGGCGCCGAGGAGCGGCTGCCACGTCGGGTCGGCCGTCGTCCGCGGGTTGCCGTCGCTGTCGGCGCGCTGAATGGCGTGCACCGGTCGCCAGAAGCGGTAGTGGTACTTCGCCTCCCAGCAGGCGATCAGAGCGTCGCCAATGGTCACGTGCACCAGGGCCAGCATCCGAGCCGCCTCGGACAACCCCAAGTGCCGCTCCTCAGCCAGACGCACGAGCGCACGGCTCCACTGCTGGGCAGTGTGCTCGGCCCAGAACATCGCGGTCTCGGTCTGCCGAGCGCTCCGCGCAGTACCGTCCTTGCGACCCAGCGAAGCCACTTCGGCCACGTCACGCGCGTACCGCTTGCTGGTCAACGGGTCGGGCCCGTCCGGCCGGAACTGCGCACGAGACCGCAGTACCAGCGGCCTGACCTGTGTGAGCACCAGATCCACCGGTGGAGTCGCCGCAGTCGGCTCCCACGCCCCCGGACCTGGCGGCCGCTGCACGTACGTCACCGGCTTCTCGAAACCGTCTCCGGCCCGCCACGCGAGCACGTCGGCCGCGACCGCTCGCCCGAGCGCGATCCCCCGGGTCTTGGCGCGCCCGTCCGGCACACCGGCCAGGTAGTCGGTGTACGCGGTCTCCAACGCCGCACCTGGAGCCCGAGCCTTCAGTACGTCGTACGCCGCGGTGGCGACCGCGGACGCAGCCGACGCGGACCGATCCGGACGTACGTCGGCCACGTACTGCCGACCGTGTCCCAGCCCAGCCACGGTGTCGGCGATCGCGATGTGCACGATGCCCATCAGTACCTCAGTTCCCGCCGGCGGCCGGCCGGACGCGACGATCGACTGCGCCGCGACCCGGCTCCACGTGAGCACCGGCTCAGCCGAAGCCCTGGAACCCGAGGCGGAGGCCGTGGACCCGGACGCGGGAGCCAGAGCCGCGGCAAGCGCCAGGGCGGAGGCGGCCAGCGCCGCCGGCCACCTCCGCATCCGTCGGGCCATCACCGGGCACCGGCCTGCGCCGCGCGGCCGGCCGGGATCCGTGGCAGCCGGCGACCCGCGATCGCCGTGACGACGGTGGCGGCGACGGCGGCGAGCACCATCAGCCCCACCACCTGCAGCAGAGACAGCCCGCTCTCGACGACCACAGTCGGCTGCGGCGGGTCGTACGCCGGCGGAGTCGCGGTATCAGGTTCGTTCGGTGGCAGCTTGGCGTAGGCCGTACCGCACAGTGCGACGACGGTCACCAGCAGTGCTGTGGTCAGCGCGGCCAGACGAGACAGCAGGTTCATGGTTCTTCCCTCCGAGTCGTGGAACTTTCACGACCAACCGTGAGGGTGGTGACCCGGTCGCAACCATACGCAGTTCGACGTATTCGCACGCCGCTGGAAGGGGCTTAGCCTGAACACAAGGGAGGGGTAATTCATGGAACAGCTGACCGTCACCGAAAGTGACCTGCGCAGGATCTTCGACGTGATCGATCTGGGGCAGCACGCCGGGCCCGACGAGGTGTACCCGCGGGGGCTGATGCGGGCGCTCGCCGAGCTGATCCCGGCCGACGACGTCACGTTCCAGGTCAGCCGGCCGCTGGATCGCGAGTTCGTCGCGTCCGAGGAGGTGACCGAGCAGCACGTCGATCTCGGCGAGGGCTGGGAGGACCTGTTCTGGCGGTCGTACTGGAACGACGGCGTCTGCAGCCGGCCGCAACGCACCGGCGACTACGTGAGCGTCTGGAAGGTCTCGGACTACCTGTCCGCGCGGCAGGTCGCGCGATCGGCCATCGGTGAGTGGTTCCGGGTGGTCGGGGTGCGCAGCGAGATCGCTGTACCCTTTCCGCCGTCCGGTAGCGAGGACCGGCGGCTGCTGCTGTTCCGTGGTCCCGGCCGGGACTTCACCGAACGCGAGCGGCTGCTGCTGCGGATGCTCCGACCGCATCTGGTCGAGGTGTACCGCGACCTCGAACGCCGCCGCGCCGGCATTCCGGACCTGACCAGCCGGCAGCTGGAGCTGCTGCGTCTCGTTGCCGAGGGCCACAGCAACACCCAGATCGCCCGCCGGCTGTTCGTTGCCGAAGGCACCGTTCGGAAGCACCTGGAGAACATTTACGAACGCCTCGGCGTGACGAGCCGGACGGCCGCGGTCGCGACCGCCTTCCCGCTGGCCGAGATCGCCTGACACGCGGCCCCGGCTCGCCGGATGACGAGCCGGGGCCAGCGGAAACCTCTACCCGGCGCAGAGTGCGAACGCGCCGGGCACCGCGGCGTCGATCGCCTCGAAGTCGAGGTGCGAGATCGCAGGTGTCCCGGAGTCCGCGCCCTTCTTCAGTGTTCCACCGGCCATCGTGCCGTGTGTGTTGATCAATGTGGACGTGGTCACCCCAGCGGCGGTGGCGATGTGCTCGATCCCTTCCGCGCACAGGCCGGGCAGGAACTCGGCCGCGATGCTGCCGAACGACACCCAGTTGGCCGAGCCTGCCATCCCCTGCGCAGCCTTGGCGTTCAGGCTGGTCTTGAAACAGAAGTGTGCGTTGGCCGGCCCCGTGGCGAGTCCGACGATCGCGACCGCACCTGCCCCCGTCATCAGTGCACGGCGAAGCAGCTTGTTCATGGTGTTTCCCCCATCCCCCACGCGAGCCGACTGCTCGCGAATTTGAGAACTCTGACAGGAGATCGCAGCAGGTTCAAGATCACACGCGATCACATCCAGTGACGGGTACGGGCGCGCACGTCAGTGATGCCGCATCCAGATGTTCGGCTCGCGGTAGACGCCGCGGTCGGCCGCGCGGTCGATCTCCAGCAGCGTCGGCCGGACCGGCGCGATCACCTGCGGCAGCCCGCCGTCGATCGCGCGCTGCCGCACCGCGGTGATCACCCGGCCGGCATGCCCCTGCCCCTGCTCGTCGTTCCGTACGGCGGCCGCCATCAGCACAAACGTGTTCGGTGCGACGCCTTCGGCGTACGACGTCGCCGCCCGCGCCAGCGAATCCGTGAACCCACCCGGAAGATCCCCGACCGTCCCGTCCCACGCGATCGGCACACCCCAGCACCCCGCGATCAGCCTTCGGTCGCCGGAGACCAGGTAGAACTCCCACTCCCAGAAGTACTCCGCGCGCCGATCGCTGTACTTCCTCACCCCGAGGTCGTGAAAGATGAACTCCGGCCAGTCCTCGACGAACCGCCGCCCGGCTTCTTCGTCGAACTCGGGCGCCGCGGTCACCGGGATCAACTCGTACCTGCCGGGCACGCTAACTCGCTGGCCCTGTACCGGCCACCGCGTTTCGGACCGCGCGGGGTGAAGCGCCGAGCTCGCGGCGGCAGGTCTTGTTGAAGGCCTGGAGATCGGGGATGCCGACCGAGGCCGCGACGGCGGGGATCGAGAGCGTGGACGAGACGAGCAGGTGGCGTGCGCGAGTCATCCGGCGCCGGCGGATGTAGGCGACCACGGTCTGGCCGGTCTCGGCGTGGAAGAGGCGGGTCAGGTGGTTGTGCGAGACGCCGGCCATCCGCGCGAGCGCCGGGATCGTCAGCGGCTGCGCGAGGTTGGCCTCGATGTAAGCGATCACCGCCGAGACCGCCGGGTGGATCGGCGTCTCGGCGCTTGCGGACGAGCCGAGCTCCACGATCCGCCACAACGCCGTCCAGACCTCGGCCGTCACCCGCGCGGACCCCGACGGCGAGGACTCCAGGGCCGAGCGCAGCAGGTCGGCCAGCACCGGCGCTGCCGCCCCGGCGTCCTGGACGACCGGCACGTACGACGGCTCGCCGACAGCCGCCGGCCGGAAGTGCACGTACAGGTGCTCCGAGCGGCCGCGGTAGTCGAACTGCACCTGCGTTCCGGCCGGGGTCAGGCTGACATATCCGGGCGCAACGGCGTACGTCGTCCCATCGAGCGTCAACTCGGCGGAGTAGCTGTACAGATGCAGCTGCCACAGGTCCGGCAACCGGAACACGTCTCGCAGGCTGCGGACGCCGTGGATCCCCGCACCGACGTTGACGACGTCCGGCGGCTCGGCCAGGTGCAACGCGATCATGGTGAGAAATTACCATTAGTGGTGAACACAGCCCACGCGCGCAAGCGTTGTCCGAACTTAGCCTGGTGGAGTAGTTACCACTACCCCCCGAGAGGGAGACTCATGCCCCACCCGCATCAGAAGAACCTGCTCACCTCGGTTCAGATGGCGCACTTCGTGGCCACCGGGTCGCTCCGGATGGACGCCGTCGTACCGGACGAGATGAACCAGCAGGCCATCGAGGTCCTGAAGGCCGGCATCCCCGGTGTCCCGTACGGCACCCCGCTGTCGGAGGCGTTCGTGGACAGCGAGTTCGTTCAGCGCCTGGTGCAGCTGCCGGAGGTCGCCGGCGCCATCCACAGCCTGGTCGGGCCGGAGCCGACCGTCGACCACCACGCCGTGCACATCCGGAAGGCGAACGAGGGTGAGGCGCAGAACCTGCACGGCGACGCGATCATCGACGTCCGCCCGGACGCGTTCGACGTCCAGCTCATGTACTACCCGCAGGACGTGACGCTCGAGATGGGCGGCACCCTGAGCGTGCCCGGCAGCCACCTGCGCCGGACCAACGAGTCCGACACCGGCCGCTACCAGAACCTGCTCGGCCAGACCCGGCTGGTCTGCCCGGCCGGCACCGTGCAGTTCCTGCACCACGGCATCTGGCACGGCGGCCGGAAGAACGACAGCGACATCGACCGCTACATGTTCAAGATCCGGTTCAACCCGACCGTGCGTCAGGTCCGGCTGTGGAACCTCGAGGACCTGTACGACGAGGAGGTCGCGCGCGAGCTCGACCAGTCGTTCCCGTGGTACGAGAACGCCACCGGCCGGCTGGAGAAGTACAACCGGATCAAGCTCTGGCAGGCGCTCACCGGCGACGACACCTTCGACCCGGAGTTCTGGGTCACCCGGGTCTCGAACCGCCCGCAGCGCGTCGTCGCCCAGCGCAGCCTCAACCCGCACGCCGCTCGGCACGCGACAAAGGAGATGGCATGACCGCCCCCGCCACCGAGACCTCGCAGCAGACCACCGTCCGGCAGCAGGTCCTGGTCCTCTACCTGGCCTCGTCCGCGCTCGACGCTCGCGTCGTCGGCTGGTCGACGTACGACGGGACCGGCCAGACGCACCCGACCACGGGGGACAGCGACGTCCCGCCGTACGCAACCGGGCTGGACGCGCTGAAGGACGGGTGGCGGCTGTTCCAGGCTGCCCAGCTGCTGCCGCCGTTCCCGGGGCACGAGTACGACGTCTCGTTCCTCAAGCACGAGTTCTTCTTCGAGAAGCTCGTCACTGTGTGAACAAGCCGTGCTGCATGGCGAACAGCGCGGCGGCGGCCCTGGTCGAGACCCCGATCTTTCCGTAGATGTGCTGGACGTGATGCTCCGCAGTACGGCGTGACACCACCAGCTCGCGGGCTATGTCGGCGTTGGACGAGCCGCGCGCGAGCAACCGCAGTACGTCGATCTCCCGCTCGGTGAGACCGGCGGGACGGCTCAGCCGGCGGCCGGGCACCTGCTGCCCGGCCGCCGCGAGCACTGCCTTCACACAGCGGCCGTCGAGCTTGCCGGCCGCTACCTGAGCCAGCATGAGCTCGGCTGCGCCCTCAGGCGAATGGGCGGACCGGTGTGGCCGGTCCTGGGTGAGAGCCTGGTAGCAGTCCGCCGCGGCGAGGATCCGTGCGGACGTCGAGAGCTCGCCACCCTTCGCCTGCCGCGGATAGCCGCTGCCGTCGAGCCTTTCGTGGTGCATCGCCGCCAGTACGGCGATGGGCTCGAGTGCCGGCGATCGCGCGAGGATCCGCTCGGACTGGTACGGGTGCAGCCGCACCTGCTCCCAGTCCGCTCGCCGTAGCGGGCCGCTGCGCTCCCACACTGCTGTCGGCACGGCAACTCTGCCTAGGTCGTGGAGCAGGGCGGCACGTCTGAGGGTGGCTCGCTCGCTGTCGTCGAGGTGCAGGAGTCGCGCGGCCTCGTCGGCCAGGGTCGCGACGCCAGTGGAGTGGCCGAAGAGGTACGGGGACTTGAGGTCGACGAAGTCCGCGAAGGTGCGGGCCAGTTCGTCGAGGTCCTGGGTGTGGCGCCAAGGCTGCGGCTCGGCGTCCAGAGTCGCTTGCCACACGTCGATCTTGTCCAGGTCGGCGGTCAGGCGGTCGTCGTACGCGGCGACGATCTCCGGGTCGAGCCAGCCGGCTTTCCGTTGGCGCATGGTGTCCCCGCCGACGATCACCGCCTGGGTGGCGACCTCGGCGATCCGGGTGGCGATGTGGATCTCGGTGCCGGCCAGGCCTTTCGGTTTGCCTTTGCCGTCCCAACGTTCCAGGTTCTGGTAGAGCGCCTGTGCGGTGCCCGGGCCGAGTCCGAGGCGTTCGGCGAGCATGCTGCCGACCTCGCAGATGGCGCGGAGAACGTCGTCCTCGCCGGTGGTCAGGGTGCGAGCGACGTACTGCAGGCGTTTGATGCCGGTTCCCTTACCGACCTGGGTGAGGTAGCGGAGCGATTCCCTCGGGCTGTTGGTGTCGGTGCGCTCCGCGAGTGGGCGGAGCTCGGCGGCGCGCGGGCCCATCAGGTGGACCTCTTCGTGTGTTGTGGCGGTGCAGCCGAGGTGGCGGAGCAGGGTCGCGTAGTAGACCGTGCGTTTGTCGGCGACGTCGAGGCGGTCGGCCAGGCGTGCGGCGACCAGGCAACTGCGGATCGACTTCTCCGGTGGCTGGGCCATGGCCAGGTCCAGCGCGACCGAGAGCGCGCAGAGAAGCTCGGCGAGTCGCGGATCCTGCGGTCCCATCGCGCCCTCCTGGGGATGGGCAGATCTACCGATGCCCGGGCATCTCCCGTACGGCCATTGTGAGCCTCATGAGCACATCGGCAACGACCAAACCGCGTCTCGTCACCCCGCAGTTCGTCCTGCTGGGCTCGGCCTCGCTGGCCTACTTCCTCGCCGACGGCATGCTGGTGCCGGCCGTCCCGCGGTACGTCGCGAGCGAACTTACCGGCGGTAACATCGCCGTCGGCGTGGCGGTCGCCGTGTTCAGCCTGTCCGCGCTGGCGCTGCGCCCGTGGACCGGACGGTTCGCGGACCGGCACGGGCGATCGATCGCGATGGTCGGCGGCGGCATCGTCTTCGCCGCTTCGGTCGCCGGCTACGGGCTGGCCGACTCCGTCGGCGTACTGTCCGCGCTCCGACTGCTCACCGGCGTGGGCGACGCGTTCTTCTTCGTCGGCGCGGTCACCGCGATGAGCGACCTCGCCCCGGTCGAGCGCCGCGGCGAGGCGATCAGCCTGTTCTCCCTGTCGCTGTACGTCGGTCTCGCGGTCGGCCCGCTGGCCGGGGAGGCGATCGTCAACACGGCCGGCTTCACCACGGTCTGGCTGGTCTCGGCCGGCTCCGCGCTGCTCGCCGTACTGCTGTCTCTCCGCGTCGGCGACACCCGGGAACCTGTGGTGGCCACGCCCACCGCGGGGCGGTCCGGGCTGATTCCGCGGGCGGCCGTCGTACCTGCGCTGCTGCTGCTCGCGCTGATCTGGGGAATGGCCGGTTTCCTGGCCTTCGTCCCCCTCTACGCCCTCGACCTCGGCCTCTCCGGAGCCGGCTTCCTGCTCTTCGGCTTCGCCGCGATCGTCGTCGTCATCCGCAGCGCGGGCGCCCGCATCCCCGACCACTTGGGTGCCCACCGCAGCGTCCGCCTCGCGTTGCTCTGCACCACCATCGCCCTGATCACCATCGGCACCTGGCGAACCGTGCCCGGCCTCATCCTGGGCACCGCCCTCCTGGGACTCGGCGTAGCGCTCGGCACCCCCGCGATCATGACCCTCGCCCTCAACCGAGCCCCCGCCACTGAACGAGGCGCCACCATGGCCACCGTCACCATGAGCATCGACACAGCCCAAGCCCTGGGCCCCATCACCTTAGGTCTGGCCGCCGCGACCACGACCCGCCCCACAGCCTTCCTGACTGCAGCCCTCATCTCCGGTGCCGGCCTGGCTTTGGCCATGCGGAGTCACGAGCGAGCCTAGGAGAAGACCGACAGCAGAGTGGTGGTGAGGCTGCGTCGGGCTGTGGGGCTGAGGTAGGTGGTGAGGGACTCGATCCGGGTGGTGAAGGCGGTGTGGGCCTCGTTGGCGAGGGTGCGGCCGACGGGGGTGAGGTTGATGTGGCAGGCGCGGCGGTCGGTGGGGTGAGGGATGCGGGTGACCAGGTCGCGGCGTTCGAGGCGGTCGACCATGCTGGTCAGGCTCGAGCGCTCGATGCTGAGGATGCGGCTCAGTTCGGTCATGCCGAGCGGGCCGGCGAGGAGTACACGAAGCAGGTGGGCCTGCTGCGGTGTCAGGCCGAGCGGGCGGCTGGTCTCGGCGTACAGGTCCTGCAGGACGTGCATCGCCTGGACGAGCGCGCCCGGCAGGTCCGTCTCCCGCGCTGTCGAGATCGCCATGGCACCACTGTAGTCCGGACAGTTCGTCCTCCCGATAGTTCGAAAGACCACTAGTTAGGTCAACGAAGCAAATCAGGGGAGACGAAATGGACGTGCGATTCGGCTACGGCTCGCCCGGCATGGTCCGCGACGTGGACCGCGTCCTGCGCCCGGCCGCGCAGGCCGGCCGGGATGGTGTCTGAGTCACTCTTCGATCGCGCCCCGGATCGCGCGCAGGTGCTGCCGGAAGGTGAGGTCCGGGCGCGCCGCCCGCGCGGTCAGGTACTCGGCGAACCGGACCTGCTCCCGCAGCGACCGTCCGCTCCGGATCGAGTCCGCCTGCGCGTGCTCGGTGGCGCGGATGGACTCGGCCAGGTCGAAGATCTCGTCGAGCCGGTCGGCCGGCACGAACACGACGCCGTCCTCGTCACCCAGTACGACGTCGTCGCGGGTGACCGTCCACTCGCCGATGGTTGCCCTGGACAACGCATCGGCCGGCTGCGGGTCGAGCCGCAACGGTCCGGTCGGCAGCGCGCCGAGACTGAAGACCGGCAGTCCGATCGCGGTGATGTCCACCGTGTCGCGGTGCAGTCCCCAGACGACGAGCCCCGCGAGACCGGCGGCCTGAGCCTCGAGCGCGACTAGGTCTCCGACACACGCCTCGTCCCGCCGCCCGCCGTTGCCGACGACGAGTACGTCGCCCGCCTGGGCGGACTCGAACGCCTCCAGGAAGACGTCGACACTGCCCACGTGCTGAGCCGGCAGCACCCGTCCGGCGACCCGTTCACCCGTCACCGACGTCAGTGAGACGGTCCGGACCGGCACCCGGGCCCGGATACAGGCGTCCGCGACGTGCGCGGTGGTAAGGCCTTCGAATCGATCCATGGCGCGACCCTATGCAGGCGGCGCGCCCAGTGGATCAGCGCGACAGAAAGTTGAGGATTTCTGGCAGTGGTGGGTCGTACGCCGAGGTCGACGTGTTCACGGTCAGAGTCGGCACGGGGAGGTCGACGGCCTGGAACGCGTTGTGCGTGCGGAGCCGGGCGTCGTCGCCGATCTGGGCGTCCTCGTGCGCGCCGCGGTTCGGGTCCGACGCCGTCCGGGCGTGGATCCGGGCCAAGGCGAGGTCGGCCGGCGTGACGCAGTGGACGATCCGTACGTCGGCCCGGCTGAGCAGCGGGGTCAGCCCGGGACTCCAGAGGCGGTCCTGGAACGCGGCTTCGGCGACGACCGTCGTTCCGCGGCCGACCAGCAGTCCGATCACGTCGAAGAACGTCGACAGCGTCCGCATCGTGAGCGGGTCACCGGGCCCGGGCACGAAACCGGGGCTGGCGTGCACCATCCCCTCCTTGATCTCGTCCCGGCAGATCGCCGGGCAGCCGATCGCCGCCGCGATCCGGTGCGCCAGCGTCGTCTTCCCGGTCCCCGGCGGGCCGCTCACCACAACCACCATCGGCTTCGACTGCACCGCCGAACCTTAGCCACCCCGCGGGGCCGGTCGCCACCCGAATCCGGGCGCCACGATGTCGTCCAATAATCAAGACGATATGTCTCACGAAGCAAGACGTGCGAGTAGCCTGGGGGCACGTCGAAGGCACGGCAAAGGAGCCAGTGATGAGCAACGTCTACACGCACGGCCACCACGAATCGGTGCTGCGTTCGCACACCTGGCGGACCGCGGAGAACTCGGCCGGCTACCTCCTTCCGCACCTGCGTCCAGGCATGTCGCTGCTCGACGTGGGCGCTGGTCCCGGCACCATCACCGCCGACCTGGGCCGGCTGGTCGAGCCCGGACAGGTGACCGCGCTCGAGGCGAGCGAAGCGGCCCTCGACATCACGAAGGCGACCTTCGCGACGCTCGACCTCCCGGTGAACTTCGTCGTCGGCGACGTTCACGCACTCGATCTGCCCGACGACACGTACGACGTCGTCCACGCACACCAGGTCCTGCAGCACGTGGCGGATCCGGTGCGGGCGCTGCGGGAGATGCGCCGGGTCTGTACGCCCGGCGGCATCGTGGCCGTCCGCGACTCCGATTACGGCGGGTTCACCTGGTATCCGTCGCTGCCGGAGCTGGACGAGTGGATGGCGCTCTACCAGCGGATGGCCCGCGCCAACCAGGGCGAGCCGAACGCGGGCCGCCGGTTGTTGTCGTGGGCACTGGACGCCGGGTTCGAGCGGGTGGATGCGACCGCGAGCACGTGGACGTTCGCCGACGAGGACTCGCGCGCGTTCTGGGGTGGCATGTGGGCCGACCGCATCCTGAAGTCGGCGATGGCGGACCAGGCCCGGCGTACCGGCGTACCCGAGGAGACGCTCGAACGGATCTCCGCCGCCTGGCGAACGTGGTCTGAACGGCCCGACGGCTGGATCGCCATCCTGCATGGCGAACTCCTTTGCACCGCCTGATCAGACCGACGCGAGGACGACGAGATACCCGTCCGGATCCCTGAGCCAGAGCTCGTGGTGATCGGCGTTGGGGTTGTGGTGGATCTCCGTCTGGACGGTGGAGCCGAGCGTGCGAGCGCGCTCGGCGGCCGCGTCCAGGTCGTCGGTCTCGAACCAGATCGCGACCCCGTTCCCCAACGGGTGGGCAGGATCGCCGAACGACCCGTGGTGGTGGTCGACGTCCAGGTTGTGAAGTTGCAGCACGAGTACGTCGTCGACCACCAGCCGCTCGTACTCCGGCCCGCCGTGCGCGCTGACGGCTCCCAGCACAGCGCAGTACCAGGCACTGCTCTTCTCGACATCGCTGACCGCGATCAGTGGTTGTGGCCTCATGCGATGACGCTAGGCCGCGTACACCTAGCGAGTCTTGGACGAATGGGAGCGCTGCCGCGAGACCTCGTACAGAACGGCGGTTGCCGCGTTGGCCGCGTTCAGCGAACTCGCCGATCCGGTGATCGGGATCCGTACCAGGGCGTCGGCGGCTTCCTTCCACGCGGCGCTGAGTCCGCTGGTCTCGTTGCCGATCAGCAGTAACGTCGGCTGCGTCAGGTCGTACTCGAAGACGTCGACCGACCCGTGCTCGTCCGTCCCCACGACCACGATCGGTACGCCGGTCGTCCGCCGTACCCACTCGATCACCTCGCGATGCGACGGTGCGCGTACGGCGGGGATGCCGAACAGCGACCCGGTCGTCGCCCGCACCGCCTTGGGGTCGTAGACGTCGGCGGCATGCCCGGTGACGATCACGCCGTCCGCACCGAACGCGTCCGCGGACCGGATGATCGAGCCGATGTTGCCCGGGCCGGTCGGCCGGTCGAACACCACGCCGAGAAAGTCCGGGCCGACCGGGATCCGGTCGAGGTCGTCCGGTGGCATCTCCACCACCGCGAGGACCTCGGCGTCCTTCTCGCCGAGCTCGGCCAGCAACTCCGGCTCCATCGCCACCCGCTCGACCCCGGGCAGCCGCTGGTACAGCTCCTGCGCCCAGCGCGACAGCGGCCGGGACGCGTCGTGGATCACTGCCCGCACCGGCCAGCCGTTGTCCACGGCAAGCGAGATCGGCCGCACGCCCTGGACCAGGAACTCGCCGGCCCGGTGCCGCTTGGTCCGGTTGGTCAGATAGGACTGCCACACCTGGAACCGCGCGTTCCGAGTCGAGATCCGCTGCACGTCCTCACCCTAGTGCCGCCGCCGGGAACCCCTCACCCGGACGAGTGACCACACGATCAGGGCGGGCAGCCAGAGCAGCAGCAGCCACGGCACCCGCCACCAGCCCGGACCGCTGTCGAGTTCCGGCTGCTCGTCGGCCACGAGCGGCCGCGCGGATCTGGACCAGGCGAGGAACGCGTCGCCGATCGGCACCAGCCCGAGGGCGTACCGCTTCGTCTTCGGGCCGCTGACCGGCAGGCCGAGCAATTCACCTTCGCGGGCGAGCCGGTCGCCGAGCGGATCATGCGCGACCCTGGCCGCGCCGAGCGTGACCACGGTGGCGGACAGGCTGATCCCGAGGATCAGCGGGCCCGAGTCCACATCACCCGGTCCACCGGCACCCGTCGGATACTCCCGGACACCGAGCCCCGCGACGAACCGGTCCCGGAAGATCTCGTACTGCGCCCGCCCGAACGCCGGATCGATCTCGACCAGGAATCGCTGGATCACGCCCTGGGACGACGCCCGCGCTCCGGTCGTCGCCGGCTCGACCTGGTGGGGCATCAGCCCGGTCCCGGGATCCAGCCGGGTCTTCACGGCGGCCGTCCACCGGGCGGTGGTCGCGCCGAACCGGGGTGCGACGAGTTCGTCGTACGCGCTCAGCGAAGCGATCGCGACGGTCGAGTCGACCGGCCAGGCCTGGCCCGGGTACGCCTGGAGGTACGGCGTCCTGGCGGTGCGGAACGCGGTCGCGAGCTCCACCGAGGCGCTGGTGAACTCGTCGATCTCCGCCGCGTCGGAGTGTTTCAGGGCGATCAGCCCGGCGCGCAGCCAGTTCGTCCAGCCCGCGTGGAAGACGCCGTACTTCGGGCGCAACGAGGCGTCGAAGACGGCCGTTCCGTCCCGGGACTGTAACCGGTCGAGAGCCCACCGTGCCTCGCGCGCCGCGTCGACCGAGCGGGCCGGATCGGCGAGCCCGACCTGCACCCACGTCAGTCCGTAGAGGGCGTTGAGGAAGAAGTAGCCCTCCGGGAACTGCTGTTGCGCGGCGTGGTCGGCACCGCCGTCGATCTCCGCCCGCAGGAACGCCAACTGCTTGACCACACCTCGGGTGGGATCGGTCGGCAGCACCAGGCGGGCGGTGCCCACCCCTGCCACCAGCGTGGCGATCACCGCGACGCCGATCAGGAGCTTGCGCAGCACCCGTCGCAATCTACCGACGCCAGGCGGACAGTGGCGGTCCGCCGGGCGACCATTCGGTGACCTGACGGCCCTCAGGTCCCCAGCGTCGACTCCCGGGGGACCAGGCGGGTCGGGAGCGCCATCGAGCCGCGGTGGACGGACCCGGCGATCGCGTCCAGCAGGAGGTTCGCCGTCCGGCGGCCGAGCTCCTCCAGCTCGACGTCGACCGTGGTGAGCGGCGGCCGGCTCGCGAGCGCCATCACGGACCAGTTGTCGTAGCCGGTGACCGCGATGTCGTCGGGCACGGACCGGCCGAGCTCGCGGAGCCGGTCGCAGACGCCGCGGGCGATCTGGTCGCTGCCGCAGGAGATCCCGTCGAGGTCGGGCGACGTCCGCAGCAGGACGTCGACCGCGTGCCGGCCCCAGCGTTCGCTCCACTCGCCGTGCATCGGCTCGCCGGCCAGCGCGTCACCGGCGGTCTCGACGGTCGCCGCCGCCCGGATCTGGGCGCTGTGGTGCGACTCCGGCCCGGTGACGTGCGCGATCTGCCGGCGACCGAGGCTGAGCAGGTGCCGCACGGTCGATGCCGCGCCGCCGTGGTCGTCCGCGATCACGGACGTGTCGGACGGGTCCGTCGACGGGCTGAACGCGTAGACCACCGGGATCGGTACGTCGATCGGCGTGCGCGGCTCGGTCCGCCGCCCGGTCACGATGATCCCGTCGACCCGGCGCGAGACCAACGACCGCAGGTAGTGCTGCTCGCGCAGCGGGTCGTCCCGCGTGTCGCACAGCAGGAGGCCCATCTCGCCCGCGCTCAGCGCGTCCTCGGCCCCGAGCATGATCGGGATGCTGAACCGCCCGGAGCTGTCGGTGGTGATCAGTCCGACGGTGAAGCTGCGCCCGGACGACAACGCCCGGCCGCGGCTGTCCGGCGTGAAACCGAGTTGCTCGGCCGCCCGGCGTACCCGCTGTCTGGTCTCCTCGCGGAGCTGGCCGGTGTCGTTGAGAGCTTTGGACGCCGTACTCGTGGAGACGCCCGCCAGCGCGGCCACATCGGTGATCCGGGGCAGGGAAGGGCCACGTGACGCCATCCGGCAACTCCTTTCCGAACTTTCCGGAAACAGTACCGCACACATCTCGCGGTGTCCGGATATCGCCAGGTCCGAGGGGTTGACCTGGCCGCCCGGCATCTCTAGCTTCGTCAAGGAAAACGTGTTCTGGATTTTCCGCGACCTCCCAGGAGCTTCCCCGTATGAGCACTTCTCCGGACGCCGTCACCTCCTCCCGCAGTCCAGCCGCCGCCTCGAAGGGCCGCTGGCAACCCGTCGGCCTCGGCCAGGCGCGGATCACCGGCGGCTTCTGGGCGCCGCGCCAGGTCCGCAACGGCGAGAGCGCGATCCCGAGTGGCCAGGACCAGTTGGAGACCGCCGGCAACCTGCAGAACCTCCGGCTCGCGGCCGGCATCGGCGACGGCGAGGCGATCGGCCCGGTGTTCGCCGACTCCGACGTCTACAAGTGGCTCGAGGCCGCCGCCTGGGAGTACGGCCGCAACCCGAACGAGGACCTGCTCAAGCGCCAGCGCGAGCTCACCGCGGTCGTCGCCGCCGCCCAGCGTGAGGACGGCTACCTCGACTCCGTCGTCCAGCTCCGGTACGGCGACGAGGGCCGCTACCAGCAGCTCGTCTGGAGCCACGAGCACTACTGCGCGGGCCACCTGATCCAGGCGGCCGTCGCCCAGGTCCGGTGCACCGGCGACCGCGAGCTCCTGGACGTCGCCATCAAGCTCGCCGACCACCTGGTCGCGACCTTCGGCGACGACAAGACCGTCGACGTCGACGGCCACCCGGTCATCGAGATGGCGCTGGTCGAGCTGTACCGGGAAACCGGTACGCCGTCGTACCTCGGCCTGGCCAAGTGGTTCGTCGAGGCCCGCGGCCACGGCATCATCAAGGAGCACGGCCACGAGCCGACGTACTTCTCGGACCGCCTCCCGGTCCGGGAGGCGACCACTGTGGAAGGCCACTCGGTCCGGGCGGTGTACCTCGCGGCCGGTGCCGCGGACGTCGCGATCGAGACCGGCGACACGGAGTTGCTCGACGCCCTGAAGCGGCAGTTCGACCACATGTGGTCGACCAAGACCTACATCACCGGCGGCCTCGGTGCCCGGTGGGAGGGTGAGGCGTTCGGGGACGAGTACGAGCTGCCGCCGGACCGCGCGTACGCCGAGACCTGCGCCGCGATCGGCGGCATCCAGTGGGCCTGGCGGATGCTGCTGGCGACAGGCGAGGCGTCGTACGCCGATGCGCTCGAACGAATGCTCTACAACGGATTCCTCGCCGGTGTCTCGCTCAACGGGACCGAGTACTTCTACGTCAACCCGCTGCAGTTGCGCGGCGGCGCGCATCCCGACAACGGCCGCAGCCCGGCGCACGGCCGGCGCGGTTGGTTCGACTGCGCGTGCTGCCCGCCGAACATCATGCGTACGCTGGCCAGCCTCGACGGCTACCTCGCGAGCAGTGGCGACGGCGCGATCCAGCTCCACCAGTACGTCGCAGGCGTCGTGCGGGCCGGTGGCGTGGAGCTCCAGATCCAGACGAACTACCCGTGGGACGGCGCGGTCCGCATCACCGCCGATGAGCCTGCCGCGGTCGACCTCCGGATCCCGGCCTGGGCAGAGGGTGCGACGGTGAACGGGAAGCCGGTCGAAGCCGGGACCTACGCGCGCGTCGAGGCCGCGGAGATCGACCTGCAGTTGCCGATGGCGACGCGGGTGGTCGCGGCCGATCCCCGCGTCGACGCCGTACGGGGGTGTGTCGCGCTGGAGCGTGGTCCGTTGGTCTACGCCGTCGAGCAGGCCGACCAGCAGGCGAACGTCGACGACCTGCATCTGCTGCCGGAGGCAGCTGTTGCCGCGAGCCACGACGACGGGCTCCTGGACGGTGTGACCGTGCTGACGACGCGTGGACGGCCGGGGACCGGTCACCGGGAGGGCTGGCCGTTCACCCCGTCGTCCGCGGACGCGACCGGCGACGAGGTCGACGTGGTCGCGGTGCCGTACTACGCCTGGGCCAATCGTGAGATGGGCGCCATGCGCGTCTGGCTGCCCAGGGCCTGATGATGCTCACCCGGCGGAAGTTCCTCGGACTGGCGGCCGCGGCGACCGCGACCGGCACGGTGCCGGGCTGCAGCTCCGTCCTGCCCGAACCCGACGTCCAGGCGGCCGGGTTCGGGCAGGACGCCACCGGCACCGTGCAGGTGTGGTGCCGGGCAGCGACCCAGACCGGTCTGACCGATCTGGTCAAGAAGTTCAACGCGTCCCAGGACCGGCTCACCGTCGAGCTGACGCCGGTCCTGGACGCGCAGTACGTGACCAAGCTGGCGACCGCGATCCGCGGCCGGTCGGTGCCGGACCTGGTCGACATCGACGACATCAACTCGATGCTGTTCATCTACCGCGACGCCTTCACCGACCTGACCGAGCCGCTGCGGGCGCTCGACTACGCGGACAAGCTCAGCCCTGGTCACCTGCGACTGGCGACCAAGGACGACCGGGTGTTCGGCGTGCCGTACCTGGCCGACAACTCGATGTTCTGGTTCAACACCGAGCTGTGCGACCGGGCGGAGGTCGACCCGTCCGAGGCGATCACGTCGTTCGACAGCCTGCTGGCCGCGGCCCGGAAGCTGCGCAAGCTCGGTGACGACATCTACGCGTGGAGCTTCCCGGCGAACAGTCCCGGCGCGCTCGGCTTCGTCGTCCAGCCGATGATCTGGGCCGCCGACACCGACCTGATCAAGGGCCCGGTCGGCGAGCAGTCCGGCGACATCGCCGGGAACGACGTGGTCCGGCAGATGCTCGAGCTGCACCGGCAGCTGTGGGTCGACGGGCTGGTGCCGCGGGCCAACTTCTCCGACGACGCGTCCCGGTGGGGGAGCGACTTCCGGGCCGGCCAGATCGGCATCTTCCCGTCCAACTACGCGGTGGTCGTGTCGGGGTCGGACGAGGCCTTCCACCAGAAGGTGACGCCGAGGCTGCTGTCCGGCCCGAACGGCGGTGCGGCGTTCTTCGACGGCGGCGACAACATGTGCATCCCGCGCGGTGCCCGGAACGCGTCCGGCGCGTGGGAGTTCGTCCGGTTCGCGCTCGACCTGCCGCAGCAGATCGAGCTGCCGGCCGGTGGGTACACGCCGGTCCGCTCGGACGCGGCGACGCCGGAGTTCGCGGAGAAGTTCCCGCTCGCGACCCTCCCGCTGGAACGCATCTCGGAGGGCTACGCGCCGACCACCTTGTCCTACAACCTGCTCTACAACCAGCCGGACGGACCGTGGCTGCAGATGTTCCGCCGGGCTGTGTTCGACGGCGAGCTGGAGGCCGCCATGACGGAAGCTCAGCAGAACTTCGACCGCATCCTCGCCCAGGGGCAGGCATGAGTACCCAGACGGACGTCAGGCCGCGGGTGGAACCGTCCGCGCGTCCCCGGGCGATCGGCCGCCGTGGCTCGCTCACCCATCCGGCACGGACCGGGCTGCTGCTGGTGGCACCCGCCGTACTGTTCGTCGCGGTCTTCGTGCTGGTGCCGCTCGCGTTCGCCCTGGTGATCTCGCTGACCAACTGGCCGCTGATCGGCACGGTGAAGTTCAGCGGGCTGGAGAACTACACCGCGATCGTCGACGACGCGGCGTTCGCCAAGTCCGTGCTCTACACCCTGCTCTACACGGCCGTCGTGACCGGGCCGATCCTGGTGCTCGGCTACGCCCTCGCGGTCCTGGTACGACGCAGGCGACGCGGCGCGACGCTGCTGCGGACGGTCTTCTTCCTTCCGTTCGTCGTCGGCCTGTCCACGTTGAGCTTCGTGACCGTGCTCGAGGCCCAGCCGGACAGCGGCGCGATCAACATCGTCCTCCGCAGCCTCGGCATCACCGACGGCACGACGGCCTGGCTGGTGGACGGGCCGCTCGCGACCGGGCTGATCTGCGTGCTGGTGATCTGGGGCGTCTCCGGACTGACCATGATGCTGCTGATGGCCGGGATGCAGGCGATTCCGCGGGAGTTCTACGAGTCGTCCGAGCTCGACGGCGCCGGCTGGTGGCGGCAGGAGTGGGAGATCACCATCCCGGTACTGCGGCCGACGATCGCCATGTCGGTGATCATCTCGGTGGTCGGCTCGCTGCTCGCCTTCACGCAGTTCTACATCCTGACCCGCGGCGGCCCCGGGACGGACACCACCACCGTCGTCCAGTACATCTACAACCGCGCCTTCGTCCAGCTGCAGCTCGGCGCCGCGACCGCGTTGTCGATCGTGCTGGTCGTCGTGGTCGGGCTGGTCACCGCCGCCCAGTTCTGGCTGCTCCGGGAGAGGGACTGACGCTATGAGGCTGAAGAACGTTTTGTACGTCGTCGGCGGTGGCGGAGCCTTCCTGGTCTTCACCGTGCCGCTGCTGTGGGCCCTGTTCCGGTCGGTACAGCCGAACGAGGTGATCGTCGCCGCGCCGGACCCGTCCACCTTCTTCCAGCTGACCTGGAACAACTTCCGGACGCTGATCGAGGGGCCCGGCAATCTGATGCGGGCCGTAGGCAACAGCGTGGTCGTCGCCTTGAGCACTGCGGTGCTGACTGCTGTGCTGGCGACGCTCGCGGGGTACGGCTTCGCGCGCTTCCGCTTCCGCAGCGGGCCTCTGCTGTTCGCGCTGGTGGTCGTGTCGATGATGATCCCGTTCCAGGCGATCCTCACGCCGCTCTACCTGGAGATGAACGTCCTCCGGCTCACCGACAGCCTGCTCGGGCTGGTGCTGTTCTACACCACGGTCAACCTGCCCTTCGGGGTGTTCGTGATGCGGAACTCGTTCTCGTCGGTCCCGGTCGAGCTGGAGGACTCCGCGCACGTGGACGGCTGCGGCACGCTGCGGATGATCGGGTCGGTGCTGCGGCCCTTGGTCACTCCGGGGGCGGCGACGGTCGCGCTGTACGCGTTCCTCGCGGCCTGGACGGAGTTCCTGGGTGCGTTGACCTTCCTCACCAAGGACGAGCTGTACACGCTGCCGGTCGCGCTGGTGAACGTCCAGGCCGGCGCGTACGGCGAGGTCAACTTCGGCTCGCTGGTCGCCGGGTCGGTGATCGCGATGATCCCGTGCGTGATCCTGTACGTCGGCCTCCAGCGGTTCTACGTGACGGGCCTTGCTACGGGGGCGGTCAAGGGCTGACCGTGTGGTCTGCCCACGCGACCGCTACGCCGGCTCCCCCTGTGCCGCGCTGACACGTTGACCTGTGTGCCTCGGCGGAGTGGCGGGGAGTTCGACTGTCACGCGGAGGCCGCCTTCTGTGCGGGGGAGCAACGTCAGGGTTCCGTCGTGGGCCTGGGCGATGCTTCTGACGATTGCCAGGCCCAGGCCCAGGCCGACATCACCGTCATGGCTGCGTCTGCGTTCGGCGCCGCGCTGGAACGGTTCGACCAGCGTGGAAACGAAGTGGGGAGCGAGCTTCTCGCCGGTGTTCTCGACGGTGAGGACCACGGTCCGGGAACGGAGGCCGGTCGTGACCCAGACCGTGCCTTGGCCGGGCTGGTTGTGGACGATCGCGTTGTGGACGAGGTTCGTGGTCAACTGCAGCAGGAGCGCGTGCGAGCCGACGGTGGGAGTCACGTCGCCGGTCGTCTCGATGGTGAGGCCGCGTTCCTCCGCGAACGGGAGGAGCGTCTCGGTCGCCTCTTCCGCGATGAGGGACAGGTCGACGGGTTCCCGGGTGAAGGAGCGTTGGTCGGCGCGGCTGAGCAGGAGGAGTGCTTCGGTGAGGTCGATCGCCCGCGCGTTGACGGCGTGCAGCCGGTCGACGAGCTCGCCGGGGTCGCCGTTCCGGTTGTTGCGGGCCACGTCCAGCAGCGTCTGCGTGATCGCCAGCGGCGTACGCAGTTCGTGGGAGGCGTTGGCGGCGAATCTCCGCTGCTCGGCGACGCGTGCCTCGAGTCGCGTGAGCATGCCGTCGAACGCGTCGGCGAGCTCGCGGAACTCGTCGTTGCGGCCTTCCAGCTCGATCCGGTGGGACAGTGACCCGGTCGCGGCCCTGCGGGCGGCCTCGGTGATGCGCGTCAGCGGGGCGAGCATCCGGCCGGAGAGGATCCACCCTCCCACCAGACCGAACACCAGCAGGAACCCGTACACCATGGCCGCTCGCGGAGTGAAGACCTGCAGGAGGCTGGACCGGACGGGAAAGACCCCTGGAGTGGTGTCGTCCGGGACGACGAGCATCGCGCGGTCGGGGACGTACCGCAGCAGGAACACCCACACAGCGGCGAGCAGCAGAGCGCCCGCGAGCATGAGGAACCCGGCGTAGCTCAGGGTCAGTTTGAGCCGAACGCTCAAGCCCGGTTCTCTACCCACGATCTGCTCCCTCGTGCCCGGTGTCAGGTCCTGCGTCGATGCGGTACCCGGCGCCGGCCACGGTGGCGATGATGCCGGGCTCGCCGAGCCGCTTGCGCAGCGCGGACACGGTGATGCGTACGGCGTTCGTGAACGGGTCGGCGTTCTCGTCCCATGCCCGTTCCAGGAGTTCTTCGGCGCTGACGACACCACCTTCGGCCGTGACCAGGACCTCGAGTACGGCGAACTGTTTGCGGGTGAGCGCGACGTAGCTGCCGTCGCGGTAGACCTCGCGGCGGAACGGGTCCAGACGCAGGCCGGCGATCTCCCGTACGGGCGGTCTGTTGTGGGCGCGCCGGCGGTCGAGGGCGCGCAGACGGAGTACCAGCTCCTGGAGGGCGAAGGGCTTGGTGAGGTAGTCGTCGGCGCCGAGTTCGAATCCGGAGGCCTTGTCGTCGAGCCGGTCGGCCGCGGTGAGCATGAGAATCGGCATGCCGCTGCCGGAGGCAACGATGTGCCGCGCGACCTCGTCGCCGGACGGTCCGGGGATGTCGCGGTCGAGAACCGCGATGTCGTAGGCGTTGACGCCCAGCAGCTCCAGTGCGGTGTCGCCGTCACCCGCGATGTCCCCCGCGATCGCCTCCAGGCGCAGGCCATCCCGGATGGCCTCCGCCAGAGTGGGCTCGTCCTCGACGATCAGTACACGCATACGCTCCCGATGCTACGAGCCACGTCCTATCGCCGACATATCGAAACCCGTCGTTCAGGTGACGCCGGGGTACGGGTTCTACAGGCTGGGGCGGATTTCGTGCTCGGCGTGGGCTGCGGCGTGGCTGTCGGCTACTCGGCGGCAGAGTTCCATCAGGTCGGCTTCGTTCTTGACCTGCTTCCGGGCCTCGGGGCCGAGGGCGTTGATGTGGTCGCGGGCGGCGAGCAGGCGGAGGAAGATGCGTTCGCGTTCGCCGGCGTCGGCGGTGTACTCCGAGTCCAGGTAGGCGGCGGCGTCGCGCCGGATGTGGGCCATCGCGGTCTGGGTGCGGCCGCGGGTGCTGAAGAGCGAGCCCATGATGGTGACGACCAGGACGACCAGGATGACGAGCAGTGACAGGCCGGTACTGATCTCGGCGACGTCGACGTGTTCGCCGCCGTTGACGAACGGCAGGTTGTTCTCGTGCAACGCGTGCAGGATGAGCTTGGCGCCGATGAAGGCGAGGATCGCGGCCAGGCCGAAGGACAGGTAGATCAGCCGGTCGAGCAGCCCGTCGAGCAGGAAGTACAGCTGGCGGAGCCCGAGCAGGCTGAAGGCGGTCGCGGTGAAGACGATGAACACGTTCTGGGTGAGCCCGAAGATCGCCGGGATCGAGTCCAGCGCGAACATCAGGTCGGTGCCGGCGATCGCCGCCATCACGAGCACCATCGGCGTCATCATCCGCCGGCCGTCGATCCGGGTGAACAGCCGGTCGCCGTCGAAGTCGTCGGTGGTGCGGAACAGCCGCCGGCTGATCCGGACGACCAGGTTCTGCGCCGAGTGCGACTCCTCGGTCTGCGGTTTCAGCATGTTGCCCGCGGTCAGCAGCAGGGTTACGCCGAACAGGTAGAACACCCAGGAGAAGGCGTTCAGCAGCGCCGACCCGAGGAAGATGAACCCGGCCCGGGCGATCAGCGAGAACACGATGCCGAACAGCAGCACCTTCTGCTGGTTCTCCCGCGGCACCCGGAAGCTGGTCATGATGATCAGGAACACGAACAGGTTGTCGACCGACAGTGCCTTCTCGGTGATGTACCCGGCGAAGTACTCCGAGCCCGTCGCCGTACCGCCGAAGACGAAGCAGCCGAGGCCGAACAGCAGCGCGATCCCGACGTACACGCAGGACCAGACCGCGGCCTCCCGCAGCGTCGGCACGTGCGCGGAGCGGACGTGGAAGTAGTAGTCGAACGCGAGCAGCGCGAGGATCCCGGCCAGCGTCAGGACCCACACCAGCGGTGACACCGTCATCGTTTCCTCCGTACGGCGCGAGGCAGTGGGGTCAGCCAATCACGCCGGACCCGCCGCTGTCCCGAACGACTACGAACGACCTTTGACCAGGGCCACCAGGTAGCGGCAGGCGACGTCGCCGGGGTTGTGGAACGTCGTGGCCGACGGCGGGCCGAGCTGGAGGCAGTCGCCGGTCCGCAGGTCGTGGACGACCGAGCCCTCGTGGAAGCGGAGGTGGCCGTCGAGGATCCACAGCTGCTGGTACCTGAAGATGTAGGCGCCGGCCGGGTACGAGACCGAGGCGCCCGGCGGGAGCTCGACCTCGACCAGCTCCAGCGGGCCGTCGGTGACGGGGGAGACCGCGCGGCGGACGTACCCGGTGACCGGGTCAGTCCACACCGGCTGGTCGGTTCGGCGGCGTAAAAGGTCGCCGGTGTGCTCGGCCCGGGCGACCAGCTCGGACAGCGTCATCCCGAGCGCGCCGGAGAGCCGGCCGAGCAGTACGGCGGTCGGCTGGGCCTCGCCGCGTTCGATCTTGCCGATCATCGCCCGGGACACCCCGGAACGCTCGGCCAGCGCGTTCGCCGACAGGTCCTGGGCCACCCGGGCGGCCTGGACCGTCGCAGCGAGCGAGGCCGACAACTCATCCACCATGCTTGCCACTATAGCGTCAGTAGTGGCTACTATCGTGACATGGTGAAGATCAGAGACGCCTCACCGCTGGACGGTGCGGCCTGCGCCGCGATCTATGCGCCGTACGTCACCGACACCGCGATCACCTTCGAGGTGGAGCCGCCGTCCGCGGTCGAGATGGCGCAGCGGATCGCCGACGCGCAGGCGAAGCACGCCTGGATGGTGCTCGAGGACGACGGCCGCGTCGTCGGCTACGCGTACGCGGGTCCGATGAAGCCTCGGGCGGCGTACCGCTGGTCGTGCGAGGTGAGTGTCTACCTCGAGCCGGGCCGGCGCCGGACCGGTGGCGGGCGGGCGCTGTACGAGGCGTTGTTCGATCGGCTGACCGAGCGTGGCTTCCGTACGGCGGTCGCCGGGATGACCCTGCCGAACGACGCCAGCGTCGGGTTGCACACCGCGCTGGGGTTCGACGAGATCGGCACCTACCGGCGGATCGGCTGGAAACTCGGCGCCTGGCACGACGTCCACTGGCGGCAGCGGCCGCTCGCCGTACTCCCGGACCCGCCCGAGGAGACGAGCTAGCTAGCTCATCGGCGGGCACTCGCCGCCGGGCGTGGTCGCGAGCTCGAAGTGCCACCTCTCGTGCGACAGGGTCTGGCACAGACCGAAGCGGGCACCCTTGCGGATGATCCAGTCGTCCGCGTCGGTCGGGCCGATGTCGACCGCGTCGCCGGTCACGTGATGCGACTCCTCCGGCGTGGCGACGTACTTGAGGGCCTTCTGCTTGCTGCCGTACTTGCGGATCGCCTTGTCCAGCAGCGCCTGCTGGTACTTCTTGCTCCGCCAGCCGGTCGTCAGCTGCATGGTGATGCCGTCCTTCGCCATCGCCGTCTCGGCCTGCTGGACGGCCTTCAGCAGGTCGGGGTCGAGCTTCGCGACCCCGGGCAGGTCGGTGTCGAACGCCGACGTCTTCTCCGGGAGTACGCCGTCGGCGGCGCCGGGGATCCCGCTCGCGCGCCCGGAGGACGACCGGTCGGAATCCGTCGGCGCCGGATCGTCACCGTCCGCCGCGACCGACGTACAGGCGACGACGGCGAGGCTGGTGACCGCGGCGACCGCGGCCAGGCCGGACAGCGTGGTCATCCGGCGTTCACGTTTGCGCGTGGCAACGAGTTGATCGGTGAGCATGGCAACAGTCCAGTAGAGCGGATGTTGCGGGAGCGTCTGCGCTTCGGCATACGTTTTCGATACGTCCGGCCTGGTTCGATCGTTCGTGAAGACCGGTAGGTCGCCCGCCACGGTCACCCTGCCGGAGGCTGACCTCGTCGGCGGGTGAGGATGGTGCGGTGACCGCCAACCGCCTGACCGTCCGCCGCGCCCTCGTCACCGACGACGTCGCCCTTCTCCGGATCGACCAGACCTCGTGGGACGTGAGCACCGGCTTCCCGTCGTACCAGGAGCACATCCGGGAGAGCTTCTTCGCGCGGAGTGGGCCGGAGGCGCATCTGGTCGCCGAGTACGACGGCGAGGTGGTCGGGTACCTGCGGTTGCAGGACAAGTACACGTTCCCGGAGGGCGCCGGCGTGCTGACGATCAACGGACTCGCGGTCGCGGAGAAGGCTCGGGGCCGGGGTGTCGCGACCGCACTCCTGGACGCCGCCGACGCCGAAGGCCGGCTGCTCGGAGCCCGCAAGATCAGCCTGCACGTCCACGGCACCAATACCGCCGCCCGCCGCCTGTACGAACGCAACGGCTACGTCGTGGAAGGCATCCACCCGAACGAATACGTGATCGACGGCAAGTACGTCGACTCGGTCGACATGGCGAAGACGCTGTGGGCTGTCTGATGCGCTGGCCTGCCCGGCCATGGCCGGGGCTCTGCCGGGCGTCGCCCACCATTCGTGGCTGGACGACGCCGACGCCTTCGTGACGACCGTGGCGGAGTTCCTGGGTCCTACGGGTTGACGCCGCGGTTGCGGAGCCACGGCTCGGGGTCGACCTGGTTGTCGCCGCCGAGGAGGACCTCGAAGTGCAGGTGCGGTCCGGTGGTGTTGCCGGTGACGCCGATCGCGCCGATCCTGCTGCCGGCGGGCACGGTGTCGCCGACCGAGACGGCGAACTCGGACATGTGGCTGTACGACGTGACCGTGCCGTCCGCGTGCCGCACCTTGACCTGGCGGCCGTACGCACCGGCGTACGACGCCTGGACGACCTCACCGGCGAGCACCGAGCGAACCGCCGTACCGATCGGGGCGGCGAAGTCGAGGCCGGTGTGGTTGCGGGCCCAGCGGCCGCCGGCCTGGCCGAAGTGAGCAGTCAGGCGGTAGCCGGTGGTCGGCAGGACCACCCTCGGCGCCCGGGCCTTCTCCGCGGCCTCGGCCTTCGCCTTGGCGATCGCGGCAGCCTTGGCCGCGGCCAGCGCGCGGGCCTGGGCAGCGGCCTTCTTCGCCGCGGCCGCCTTGGCAGCGGCGAGCGCGAGCGCCCGGCGCTGGGTCAGCGTCGCGTTGGCGGCCAGCCGCGCCGCGCGGGCCTGAGCGGCCTTCTCGGCCTGGGCCTTGCGGGTCGCTTCGAGCGACAGGTCGATCCGGGAGGCGTTACGGGACGCGAGGTCGCGGCGTTCGATCCGGGCCGCGTTCAGAGCGTCGGCCTGTGAGGGGCTCAGGCCGGGGCCCGACGCGGAGGATCCGGTCGCCGAGGAGGTGAGTCCCACCGCGGTCGTGCCGGCCGCGGCAGCGAGAGCGGCGGTGATGCCGATCAGCTGGGCGCGGCGGCCGGTACTTCGGCGGGCAGAGCGATGTTTTGCCGCCCGGCGCGGGGCAGCCGGGAGGTCGCGCTGAGGAGACACAGGGGAGGGCCTTCCAGGGAGGGGCAATCGTTGCGAGGGGTACAACGACCTCGTCGACCATAACGAGGAGGTCACGGCGGTCTCAAACGCGGATGGCGCTCAGATGAACAAAATCGAACACGGACCGTGAGGGATTCCTGTCGGGTCGTAGGCGCTCAGGCGTGAACCCGACCCGCCAGTAGTTGAATCTGTGCGTGACGCGGATCACCCGCCAAATGGCGTCGAGCAGGCGCTCTGTACCGTATAAGGCTGTCTGCTGACCGCAGATCTCGCTGCGCTCGCCGCCGCCGGCGGGTACGACTGAGGCGTGCGGACAGCGATCCTCGGCGGTACTCGGTTCATCGGGCGGGCAGCCGTGGAGCGGCTGTCGGCAGAGGGGCACGACCTGCTCGTCGTGCATCGGGGCGAGCACGAGCCCGACGACCTTCCGGTCGTCGCGCACGCGCATCTGGACCGCAATGACGGGCCGGCCCTGGCCTCGGCGCTGGAGTCCTTCGGGGTCGAGGCCCTGGTCGACGTCTCCGGGATGAACGCGGCCGCCGCCGACGCCGCGCTCGGTGCGGTCGGGCCATCGGTGAAGTTGGTGGCGATCTCCAGTTGCGATGTCTACCGGGCCTACGACGGTCTGCACTCCGACCGGACGACTGACGGGGTGCCGCTGACGGAGGAGTCGCCGCTGCGGGAGCGGCGGTTCGTCGACGGGCCGCAGTACGAGAACCTGGAGATGGAGGAGCGCTACCTGCCCCGCGGGGCGACCGTGCTGCGCTTGGGGGCGGTGTACGGCGAGCACGACTACCAGCGGCGGTTCGAGTTCGTCCTCCGGCGGGTCCGCGCCGGGCGGAAGCGGATCCCGGTCGGGTCGGGGCAGTTCCTGTTCAGCCGGGTGTACGTCGGGGACGTGGCGGCCGCGGTGTCGTTGGCGCTGGCCGGCGACCACCGGGGCGAGGTGTTCAACATCGTGGAGCCGGTGACGGCGCCGTACCGGTTGTTCGCCGAGCAGATCCTGGCCGCGGCGGGTGCCGCGGAGGTGGAACTGGTGACGGTCCGGGACGACCTGCTGCCCGAGGACCTGTCGCTGACCGGCGTGCTCGGTCAGCACCTGCTGATTGATGCGTGGAAGGCGCGGACCGAGCTCGGCTGGTCACCTGCCGACCCGGCCGGCAGCCTGCGGAGATCGGTGCGCTGGCACCTGGACAACCCACCTCCGGATGCTTCCGGCGACTTCTCCGCGGACGACGGCGTACTGGACTGACATCTGGCCGGACCCGGGCCGGTGGGGTGGGAACGGAAAGTGGTCAGAAGTACTCGTCGGAACCGGTATGCTTTCCGGGTCGGACAGAGGGGGCCGCAGGGTGCGCCTGGCTCGATTTCACATCGAGGCTGCGGACCGTGTAATCTCTCTCCTCGGCCCGCCCCTTTAGCTCAGTCGGC
The DNA here is from genome assembly GCF_004348725.1 of Kribbella turkmenica. Classification (GTDB taxonomy): domain Bacteria; phylum Actinomycetota; class Actinomycetes; order Propionibacteriales; family Kribbellaceae; genus Kribbella; species Kribbella turkmenica. The sequence goes on along the minus strand of NZ_SMKR01000044.1, from coordinate 15,048 downwards.
AGAGCGTCTCCATGGTAAGGAGAAGGTCTACGGTTCGATTCCGTAAAGGGGCTCTGAGCGCGGCATCTCACCCGGTTCGCCGGGTGGGGTGACGGACTCGCCCGGCGGGGTAGCTCAGGTGGTTAGAGCACACGGCTCATAATCGTGGTGTCGCGGGTTCGACTCCCGCCCCCGCTACCCACCGACCAGTACTACGAGAGCGCGCGAACCTGCGCGGTCCTGACAAGAAGAGGCAGCAGTGGCCAAGGCAACCGACATCCGCCCGAAGATCACGCTGGCGTGCACCGTCTGCAAGGAGCGCAACTACATCACCAAGAAGAACCGGCGGAACGACCCGGATCGTCTTGAGCTGAAGAAGTTCTGCGCTCGCTGCAACGACCACACCGATCACCGCGAGACCCGCTGACCTCAGCTGCTTCGCGAGGGCCGCTTCGGAGACCGAAGCGGCCCTTTCGCTGTGCCTGGTGCTGCTAGACCGTGATGATCGGGCGGCCGGCTTCGTACGCGGCGAGACGCTCGTCACGTGGGGTCAGGCAGCAGGAGCCGCAGAGCGTCCCGGTGCCGGCCTCGCTCGTGAAGTACAGACAGCAGGTGTTGCGGAGGTAGACGAGCTTGCCGGCCGCGATCTCGATGTCGCCCAACCGCGCCAGCCCGCCCGGAGCCTTCGCCACGAAGGTACGCCAGCGGTCCAGCAGATAGGTCGGGGACACCGTCTCCCGTTCCCGGGTCGCAGCGCAGAATCCCATCGCACAGCCGGCCGCAACGCCTCCGTGGAGCTGACGCACCCCGGCGCTCGTCCGGCGATGCAGCTCGGCGGAGAGCGGCAGCAGGTGCTGTCGGAGCACCACGTCGTACAGGGTCTCCAGACCGCCGGGCAGGAATCGGGCCGAGCGGATGGCGACGGCGGCGAGGCCGTGCCCGTCGTGCGGCCGGACCCACAGGTTGTCCGGCCGGATGTCGAGGACCCGGCCTTCCAGCGCCCACAGCAGCAAAGCGGCGGCCGGTGCCCGGCCGGCGTAGAACGACAGCAGGCTCAGCGCGTTCGCGTGCGCCGACATGTGCCCGCTGGCGTCGTAATCGCGCTTGAGGAGCTCGGTCAGCTCGGGTCCGTCCGGCTCGAGGATCCGGTCTACCCGGAGCCACTCAGGGCCTTCAGGCTCGCCGACCTCCACCTTGTACCGAGGCGCGTACCTGGCCAGCGCCGTCACTGCCGTCACGTTCTACCTTCCCCAGTCGGTCCTACCGAGAGTGGGTGGCGGCACTCGTTGAGGCGAACCTGCAGGTCCCACACCTACTGCGCGGGACCTGCAGGTACGCCTCCCAAGTCTGCCAGTAGGGTTACGGGATATGACGATCGACGCCACGATGGTCGGCCGGAGCTATACGGCCGCCGAGTCCTACCAGGTCGGCCGGGAGAAGATCCGCGAGTTCGCCGACGCGATCGGCGACCCCAACCCGGCGTACCGGGGTGCCGGCGCGATCGCGCCGCCCACGTTCGCCTTCATGCTCGGCAGCCGGGCGCTGGCGCAGTTGCTGAGCGACGAGGAGCTCGGGCTGCGGCTGGACCGGATCGTCCACGGCGCGCAGAAGTTCACCTACACCCGCCCGATCAAGGCCGGCGACGAGATCGCCGCGACCGCGACCATCACCACCGTGCGCAAGGCCGGTGACGTCGAGGTGATCATGTACGAGACCGCCCTCAGCACCGTCGACGGCGAGCCGGTCGCCACCTCGACCTCCACCATCTCGCACAACCGGGCGGACGCGTGAAGACGGCGGAGGCAGGCACCGAGCTGCCGCCGCTGACCGTCACCTTCCGGCGGGAGGACCTGGTCCGTTACGCCGGGGCCAGCGGCGACTTCAACCCGATCCACTGGAGCGACCGGATGGCGGCCGCGCTCGGTCTGCCCGGCGTGATCGCGCACGGCATGCTCACCATGGCCTCCGCGGTCCGCGTGGTCACCGACTGGCTGGACGACCCTGCCGACCTGGTCGAGTACGGCGTACGGTTCACCAAGCCGGTCGTCGTGCCGGATGGGGACAAGGGCGCGAGCGTGACGTTCTCGGCCACGGTTGACAAGGTCGCGGACGGGCTGGCCGAGATCGACATCACCGCGATCGCCGGCGAGGAGAAGGTTCTCGGCCGGGCCAGGGCGGTCGTGCGCGTCCAGTGAAGACCCAGGTACGTCTCGCCGACTTCACCACCCTGCGGATCGGAGGGCCGGCCGACCGGCTCGTCGAGGTGAGTACCGAGGGCGACCTGATCACCGCCGTCCGGGACGCCGACGCCGCCGGGGAACCGGTGCTGCTGCTGTCCGGCGGGAGCAACGTGGTGATCGGCGACGACGGCTTCCGCGGCACGGTGATCAAGGTCGCCACCCGCGGGATCACCGTCGACGCGGACCTGTGCTCCGGCGCGATGGTCAGCATCCAGGCCGGTGAGGACTGGGACGCGGTCGTCCAGCGCGCGATCGCCGAGGAGTGGAGCGGGCTGGAGTCGATGTCCGGCATCCCCGGACTGACCGGCTCGACCCCGGTGCAGAACGTCGGTGCCTACGGTCACGAGGTGGCCGAGACGATCGCGTCCGTCCGCGTCTGGGACCGGGTGGACAACCAGGTGCGGACGATCTACGCGGCCGACTGCGGCTTCAGCTACCGGAACTCGCGCTTCAAGGCGGACCCGTCCCGGTACGTCGTTCTCGAGGTCACGTTCCAGTTGCGGCTCGGCGACCTGTCCGCGCCGGTCGGGTACGCCGAGCTGGCCCGCGTCCTCGATGTCGATCCGGGCTCGCGCGCGCCGATGACCGAGGTCCGCGAGGCCGTTCTGGGACTCCGCCGCGGCAAGGGCATGGTCCTGGACGAGGCCGACCACGACACCTGGAGTGCCGGCTCGTTCTTCACGAACCCGATCCTGGACACGGCGGCCGACGTACCGGCGGGTGCGCCGCAGTGGCCGCAGCCGGACGGCCGGGTGAAGACGAGCGCGGCCTGGCTGATCGAGCACGCCGGGATCGACAAGGGGTTCGCGATCGGCGCCGCCTCGGTGTCGACCAAGCACACGCTGGCGCTGACGAACCGTGGCGGCGCCACCGCCAAGGAAATCCTCGCGCTGGCCGCCCACATCCGCGCCCAGGTCCAGCAGGCCTTCGGCATCACCTTGGTCAACGAACCCGTCCTGGTGAACGCCGGTCTTTGACTGTTCTCTTGTTCTTCGGCTCGGAGTCCGGTAGCTGTGAATGACTTACGGCTTCCGACCCCGAAGCAGGAGGATTCATGCGAGACCAGTTCGGCCGTCGACACTTCCTCACTCTGGCCGGTGCAGCAGCGGTAGCCACCGCTGTCGTTCCGGAGGCACGAGCCACGTCCCGGCTCGGCGAGCTGTTCACGCTCGGCGTGGCGTCCGGCGACCCGCAGCCCGACGGCGTCGTGCTGTGGACCCGCCTCGCTCCGGAGCCGACCGCACCGGACGGGCACGGCGGGATGCCGGCCAAGCGTTACCAGGTGACGTGGGAGATCGCGGAGGATCCGCGGTTCCGCCGGATCGTCCGTCGCGGCGTCGAGCACGCCGTTCCCGAATGGGCGCACTCGGTCCACGCCGAGGTGCACGGGCTGCGGCCGGACCGCGAGTACTGGTACCGCTTCGTCGTCGGCGACCAGATCAGCCCGGTCGGCCGGACCCGGACCGCACCGGCCTGGTACAGCAGCCTCAAAGGCCTGACCTTCGCGTTCGCGAGCTGTCAGGCGTACGCCGACGGCTACTTCACCGCGTTCCGGCACATGGCCGACGAGGACCTCGACCTCGTCGTCCACCTCGGCGACTACATCTACGAGGGCGGGAACAGGGGCACGATCGGCCGGGCGCATCTGCCGGCCGCGGAGGTGTTCAGCCTGGCCGACTACCGAGTTCGCTACGGCCAGTACAAGTCCGACCCCGACCTGCGGGCCGCGCACGCCGCCGCGCCCTGGGTGGTCGCTCCGGACGACCACGAGGTGGAGAACAACTGGGCCGGCGACATCTCCCAGATCGACACCGAGCCGGACCAGGACCCGGCCGTGTTCCGCGAGCGCCGGGCCGCGGCGTACCGGGCGTACTACGAGAACCTGCCGCTGCGCCGTACGTCGATGCCCCGCGGACCCGAGATGCAGGTGTACCGGCGGCTGACGTTCGGCAACGTGCTCCAGCTGAACGTGCTCGACACCCGCCGCTTCCGCACCGACCAGCTCGAGCAGTGCGCCCAGAACTGCGACGGCCGCTGGGACCCGGCCCGGACGATGCTCGGGGACCGGCAGGAGAAGTGGCTGCTCGACGGGCTCGGCCGCTCGCGCGCACGCTGGAACGTGCTCGGCAACCAGATCTTCGCGTTCGAGGCCGACCACGACGCGGGCGCCTCGGAGCGCTACGGGATGGACACCTGGGACGGGTACGCCGCGGCCCGGCAGCGGCTGTTCGACGGCGTGGTCGCGCGCGACGTGGACAACTTCGTGATGATCACCGGCGACGCCCACCGCAGCGTGGCCGCGGACCTCAAGCTGAACTTCTCCGACCCCGCGTCGCGCACCGTCGGCACGGAGTTCCTCGGTACGTCGATCAGCTCGGGCGGCAACGGGGCCGACATGGACAGCCTCGGGGTGACCTGGCTGGCCGAGAACCCGCACATGAAGTTCCACAACAGCCAGCGCGGTTACCAGCGCTGCGTGCTGACCCAGGACGCCTGGCGGACCGACTACCGCGTCGTGCCGGAGGTGAGGGTGGCCGGCGGTCCGGTGCTCACCCGCGCCGGGGTGACGGTCGAGGCGGGCCGGCCGGGAGTCGCCGACGTGTCCTGAAAAAGATTTGCACAACGCCTAGGCAAACCCCCACCACAGTCACCGCCAACCACCACCCGAACCCACCGCCACCCCGTCACCCTCACCGCCCTCCGCCTCAAAGCCCACAAGACCAACGGCTCCCCGCGAGCCCACGTCGTAGCCATTCGTGCCTACGGCAACTGACTGCATCAGAGCTGCAGGATCTGGGTGGGCTTCCAGTGGTAGAGGTGGTGGGTTCGGGTGAGGGCTATGAGGCTGAGGGTGGTGATGGAGAGGGCTGTGGAGTGGGGTGTGTGGGCGAGGAGGCGAGTGGTGATGGGGGCGGCCGGGGAGGTGAGGTTGCTGTAGGCGAGGGTGATGTGGGGGTTGAGCTCGGGGAGCTCGGGTACGGCGTCGTCGCCCCAGACGTCGGTGATCGCGGCGCGGGTGAGGTCGCGAAGGTGCTGCAGCGGCGCGATCGGGCGCACCGGGAGCTGGATGGACTCGGGGTCGAGCACGGCCGGGCCGACGGTCACCGGGAACGGCTCGACCTTGGTGAAGCGGCGTCGGGTGGCTTCGACGATGTCGGTCAGGTCGGCGTCGGGCACGCGGTCGGTGAAGCCGACACCTTGCACCGTGAGGTGCAACCACTCCAGCGGCACGGGCGTGAAGCCGGGCAGCTCGTTGAGCAGATCTGCGTACGACGCGTGCAGCGCCGCGATCTCCGGACGGCCGTCGAACGTCACGTGCCAGGTGTAGAAACTGCGATCGGGCCGCCACCCAGGTCGCCAATACCAGTGGTCGCGGACTTCCTCGAACATCAGGACTCCTACTTGCTCGGCGTCGCCCGGCTGGCGGGGTGACGGATGAAGACGCGGATCGAGTCGTGCAGGGCGAGGGACTTGGGATCGGTCGCGTGCCGGCTGAGCCGGGTGAGCGCGGCGACCTCACTGATGCGGTGGATCAACGGGCGGACGCGGTATTCGACCGGCGTACTGAGGACCGCCGCGACCGCCTCGGTCGCGCCGTCCAGCTCACCGAGTTGCAGATGCGCCTTCGCGAGTTGCAGCCGGACCATGCGTTCGGAGCCGAAGTTCCGGGCCGAGTGCGGCGCGGCCTCGAACAGCGCGACTCCGTGGTCGGCGTGCTTCAGCGTCTCGTCCGCCTCGCCGAGCGCCAGGTGCGCGTCGGACCAGATGCCCGCGGCGCGCTCCGGCGTACACAGGAACGGGCCGCCGAGCTCCGGCACATCGGTGCGGACCGTGGTGCGCTTCGCGATCGCCAGCGCTTCGCGGGCTTCGGCGTGCCGCCCCGACCGCGCCAGATCCACCGCCGACACACTCGCGAGGAACAACGTCGAGCTGCCCCGGGCGTACCGCAGCCCGTCCTGCGCGTACGACGCCGCTCCGGCGAAATCGTCCTGCCAGAACGCGGCCGTGTGCTGCGTGGCCCGCACCCAGGCCCGCAGGTCGTCGAGATCGGCCGCTTCCGCACAGGCCCAGGCCGTCCGGGTGTGGCTCTCGGCAACGTCCGGCCGACCGAGGTCGACCGCCATCCAGCCGAGCAGCGTGAGGGCCCAGCCGGCCGTGGCGTACAGGTCGCGCGTCTGGTTCGGTGGCTGCCGGCCGGACAGCAGCCGGAAAGCACGATCCCGGACGGCGCGACTACGGACGAACAACGGCTTGGTCGGGGTGCGCAGGTAGTTCTGCGTGATGCGGAGGATGTCCGTGTGCAGCTGCTCGACGGTCAGGTCACCGACGTTCGACTCCTCGGCCGGCGCGAGCAGCGCGACCGACTCGTCGCCGGACTGCACCAGGTCGTCCTCGAGGCCGAGCATCGAGCTGGTGCCGGGCTCCGGGTCGACGATGCCGGGGCCGCCGGGCGGGACGAATCCGAGCTCGCTGTCGTCGGCGACGTTCAGCACGTACCGCAGTCCCGACCGGTACGCCGCTCCCGGCCAGCGGACCGCGCCGCGTTCGAGCTTGGCGATGTAGTGGCCGTCCAGCTCGTACTTCGTCTCGGTGGTCTCCCACAGCCAGCCGCACACGGCCTCCGCGAGTTCGGCCCGGGACATCTGCTCGCCGGGCGCGCGCCGCGAGGCCGTCCGTTCCCGGGCGGCTCGCAGCAGTTCGTTGGGCTCTGGCATGGCGGTAACTGTAGGTGGCCGACCACCGTCCGCGACCACGAAAACGGGGTCTGTGGATGATCTGCCCCAAGCTGCCCCGGAATGCCCCGCGCTGCCCCGGAATCCTCGCTGCGGAAGGGCATTCCGGTGCCACGCCGGCCGGTGGCAACCGCCGTATCGGGGCAGATCGAGGTCGCGGATGGGTTAGCTGAGCGTGAGCAGTTGGGGCATCCCGGGGCATCGCGGGGCAGATCGGGCCAGGCTCGAGGCCTAGGGTGTGGCAGGTGGCCGAGGAAGCAGTGACGACGTTGAGCGCCGGGCTGGCGCGGTTCGACCGGGCCGAAGAGGCGTTCGCGCTGCTCGAGGTGTTCCTGGCGGTGGCCGGGCCGCGGCTGGGCCCGGCGGTGCTGGACCCGATCGGACTGCGGTTGCCGGACGCGATGACCAAGGATCGTGCGGTGGTGCAGGAGCTGATCGACGCGATCGAGCAGGAGCCGCGGCCGAAGCGTCGGCTGTTGCAGGTCACCGAGCGGGCTTACGACCTGTCGGACGAGCAGGCCCGCTGGGACTACGTGCGGCTGGCGTACTGCGCCAACCTGGCGACGGTGTGGAGTCCCGGGCAGCGCACGACGTACTTCGAGGTCGCTGACCGCAGCAATGCGACGTACTGGCTGCCGGACAGTCTCAAAGCGCAGTACTTCGACGCACTGAGCACCAGGGGATGGGCCATCCCGGCCGATTGGGTGACTGCCGTCGCCAAGCGGCCCAAACCCTGGTGGAAACGCGGCGGCGGTTAGTGTCCCGGGGTCACTGGCTGATCGCCGGCAGTCGCGTGAGTGCCTGAGCGACGGACGCCTGGATCTCCGCGTCGTCCCAGGCCCGGTCGGTCATGGCGCCGGTGAGGTAGGCGTCGTACGCCGCCAGGTCGAGGTGGCCGTGGCCGCACAGGGCCGTGATGATGACCTTCTCCTCGCCGGACTCCTTGCAGCGCTGGGCCTCCTCGATCGCGGCGGCCAGCGCGTGCGTCGGCTCGGGTGCCGGCACGATGCCCTCGGTCCGGGCGAACTGCAGGCCGGCCGCGAAGCACTCCGACTGCGGTTTCGCGACCGCCTCGATCTCACCTGTCTCGTAGAGGTGGCTGATCAGCGGGCTCATCCCGTGGTACCGCAGGCCGCCGGCGTGGATCGGGTCCGGGACGAAGTCGTGGCCGAGGGTGTGCATCTTCATCAGCGGCGTCAATCCGATCGTGTCGCCGAAGTCGTACGCGTACGTCCCCTGCGTCAGCGACGGGCAGGCGGCCGGCTCGACCGCGCGGACGACCGGCGCCATCCGGCCGGCCCACTTCTCCCGCAGGAACGGGAACGCGAGACCACCGAAGTTCGACCCGCCACCGGTGCAGCCGACGAGCAGATCCGGGGTTTCGCCGACCATGGCGAGTTGGATCAGCGCCTCCTCGCCGATGATCGTCTGGTGCAGCAGCACGTGGTTGAGCACCGACCCGAGCGCGTAGTGCACCTCGGGATCCTGGACGGCGGCCTCGACCGCCTCGCTGATCGCGATCCCGAGCGACCCGGTCGAGTCCGGGTCGCCGGCAAGGATCTTCCGTCCGGCCTCGGTGAGCTCCGACGGGCTCGGGTGCACCGTGGCGCCGAAGACCTCCATCATCGTCCGGCGGTACGGCTTCTGGTCGTACGACGCCCGGACCTGCCACACCTCGCACTCCAGCCCGTACTGCGCGCACGCGAACGCCAGCGCCGTACCCCACTGGCCGGCGCCGGTCTCGGTGGTGAGCTTCCGGACGCCGGACTTGGCGTTGTAGTAGGCCTGCGGGACGGCCGTGTTCGGCTTGTGCGATCCGGCCGGGGACACGCCCTCGTACTTGTAGTAGATCCGCGCCGGCGTATCGAGTGCCTTCTCCAGCCGGTGCGCCCGGTAGAGCGGACTCGGCCGCCACAGCCGGTACACGTCGAGCACCTCACCCGGGATGTCGACGTACTGGTCCTGGGAGACCTCCTGCATGATCAGGTCCATCGGGAACAACGGCGCCAGGTCGTCCGGCCCCACCGGCTGCCCCGTCCCCGGGTGCAGCACCGGCGGCGGTGGCGTCGGCAGATCGTGCAGCACGTTGTACCACCGCGTCGGCAACTCGTCCTCAGGCAACAAGATCTTCGTCGGCGTCATGCACGCAACGTAATCCCCGTTCGATACCCCCGACAATGACCTGTTGATGAACCGGACCAGCAGTTCTAGGACGCCGGGACAGCTGCCGGGGCAGTGACGCCGAGCCAGGTGTCGATCTCGGTGAGGAGGGCTTTCCGGGTTTCGGGTGGGGCGGTGGAGGCGAGGATGGAGCCTCGGGCGAGGTCGGCGAGTTCTTCGTCGGTGAAGGCGTGGACCGAGCGGGCTGACTCGTACTGTTCTGCGAGACGAGAGCCGAAGAGGAGGGGGTCGTCGGCGCCGAGGGCGATGCGGGCGCCGGCTTCGTAGAGTCGGCGAAGGGGGACGTCCTCGGGGCGGCGGTAGACGCCGAGGGAGACGTTTGAGGCGGGGCAGACCTCGAGCGCGACCTGGGCGTCGACCAGGCGCTTCAGCAGGTCGGGGTCCTCGACCGAACGCACGCCGTGACCGATGCGACCGGCGCCCAGCTCGTCCAGGCAGGTGCGGACGGTGGCAGGGCCGCACAGCTCACCACCGTGCGGCACGGCGAGCAGACCGGCGTGCCGGGCGATCCGGAAGGCCGGCGCGAACTCCGACGTCGTCCCGCGGCGCTCGTCGTTCGACAGGCCGAACCCGACGACACCGCGCCCGACGTACTGCGAAGCCAGCCGAGCCAGCGTCCGGGCGTCGAGCGGGTGACGGGTCCGGTTGGCCGCGATCACCACCTGGACCGCGATCCCGGTCGCGGCGGACGCGTCCCGGGCCGCGTCCAGCACCAGGTCGGTGAACTCGGTGATGCCGTGGAAGCGGTTCGCGTACCCGGACGGGTCGACCTGGATCTCGAGCCAGCGCGAGCCGTCGGCGCGGTCGTCCTCGGCCGCTTCCCGGACCAGGCGGCGTACGTCGTCCTCCGTGCGCAGCACCGACCGGGCGATGTCGTACAGCCGCTGGAACCGGAACCAGCCGCGTTCGTCGGCCGCCGACAGCTCCGGCGGCCAGTCGGTCCGCAGGGCGTCGGGCAACCGGACACCGTGCTTGTCCGCCAGCTCGACCAGCGTCAGGTGCCGCATCGAACCCGAGAAGTGAAGGTGCAGGTGCGCCTTCGGCAGCACCCGCAGGTCCCGATGCGTCATCACAGAAGGTTACCGATCCACAGCGCCCGGACAGAAATCGGGCCGCCCGCAGGCCCGTAGGTCAGCCAACCAGACTGTTGGTCAGCTACCCGGATTCCGGTTGGCCAACCCACACGCCGGTGGGTCAGCCAACCAGACGGGGGCGTCAGGGTCAGCTCAGCAGCTTGGCGATCCGGCCGACACCCTCGGCGAGATCCGCGTCGCCGAGCGCGTAGGACAGCCGCAGGTACCCGGGCGCGCCGAACGCCTCACCCGGTACGACGGCCACCTCGGCCTCGTCCAGGATGATTTCGGCCAGTTCGGCTGACGAGGCCGGCGTCCGGCCGTTGATCTCCTTGCCGAGCACGCCCTTGACCGACGGGTACGCGTAGAACGCGCCGGTCGGCTCCGGGCAGTCGACCCCGGGGATCTCGTTCAGCAGCCGGACCATCGTCCGCCGCCGGCGGTCGAACGCCTTCTTCATCTCGTCGACCGCGCTCAGGTCGCCGGTCAGCGCGGCGATCGCGGCCCGCTGGGCGACGTTGCAGACGTTCGAGGTCTGGTGCGACTGCAGGTTCGTCGCGGCCTTGATGACGTCCTTCGGGCCGATCATCCAGCCGACCCGCCAACCGGTCATCGCGTAGGTCTTCGCGACCCCGTTCAGTACGACGGTCTTGTCGGCCAGCGCCGGTACGGCGACCGGGATCGACGTCGACGTCGTGTCGCCGTACGTCAGGTGCTCGTAGATCTCGTCGGTGATCACCCAGAGGTCGTGTTCGAGCGCCCACCGGCCGATCGCCTCGATCGCCTCCGGGCTGTCCACCGCGCCGGTCGGGTTCGACGGCGAGCAGAACAGCAGGGCCTTGGTCTTCTCGGTCCGGGCCGCCTCGAGTTGCTCGACGGTGACGCAGTAGTCCTGCGTCTCGTCGGCGAGCACCTCGACCGGCACGCCGCCGGCCAGCCGGATGGTCTCCGGGTACGTCGTCCAGTACGGCGCCGGCAGCAGCACCTCGTCACCCGGGTCGAGCAGCGTCGCGAACGTGTTGTAGACCGCGTGCTTGCCGCCGTTGGTGACCAGCACCTGGGCAGCCTCGATCTCGTAGCCCGAGTCGCGCCTGGTCTTGTCGACGATCGCCTGCTTGAGCTCCGGCAGGCCGCCGGCCGGGCTGTAGCGGTGGTTCTTCGGATCGCGGGCGGCCTCGACCGCCGCCTCGACGATGTAGTCCGGCGTCGGGAAGTCGGGTTCGCCGGCGCCGAACCCGATCACCGGCCGTCCGGCCGCCTTCAGTGCCTTCGCCTTGCTGTCGACCGCGAGCGTCGCCGACTCGCTGATGGCGCCGATCCGCGCCGAAACCCTGGAACCCATGGCTGCCATCTTGGCACTGCCCCGCGTCCGCTCCCACTCGGGGCCGGGCCGCCAGGCCATCACAATCGTGCGATCCGGCCGCCTTCAGGCGCGAGCGTCACCGAAGGGGTCGACCGGGATGGCCTGGCGGTCCGTCTCACCGGCCGCCGTCCGTGACCTGGGGAACACGCGGGGGGTGCGGTCCGTTGGGACCGGGTGGAGGCTGTATGGTTCTGGTCGCGGTGCGGCGCCCGGTGGGGGTCGTACGGGCAGGGGCCTCAGTTCGACCAGGTGGCTCAGACCCCGTACACTCTTCTAGTCCGGGCGTTGGTGGCCCTGAATCGGCATGCCCGAGATCAGGTCCCGCGGCGTCCGGAGGATTGCAGAGGGCACTAGCTCAACTGGCAGAGCATCGGTCTCCAAAACCGAAGGTTGGGGGTTCAAGTCCCTCGTGCCCTGCAAATCCTGACCGGCGCAGGGCCGGTCAGGCCGCCGCTAGCGAAAGAGGTAGGTCGTGACGGAGACGCGCACCCCGGCACCGTCCGGCGCCGGCAAGCCTGCGGAGAGCAAGTCGGGCAACCGCCTGCTGCGCTTCTACCGCCAGGTGGTTGCCGAGCTCCGCAAGGTCGTCTGGCCGACTCGCAAGCAGCTCTCCACCTACTTCGTGGTCGTGCTGACCTTCGTGGTGGTCGTCATCGCGATCGTCTCGGCGCTCGACCTCGCCTTCGGCTGGGCGATGTTCAAGATCTTCGGCTGACGGTTCGCAGCCGCCCACGAAGCACCCTGAGCCGGGGGTCCCGGGCCGCGGCCCGACCCGAAGCAGACAAGACCCGATGCAGAGATGACGGAGTACAACGTGTCCGAGCGCGACGACGAGATCCTCGACCCCGAGGACGAGTTCGACGTATCCGCTGACTCCGACGACGACCTCGACCTGGACCTCGGTCTCGACCTGGACGACTCCGACGACGATGACGACCTGTTCGCCGATGACGACGAACCGTTCGCGGTCGTCGATGAGGATGAGGACGACGTGGCAGTCGAGGACGAGATCAAGGAGTACGCCGCCGACGACGAGGCCGAGGAGGGCCCGGCGGACGCCGACGACTCCGACGACGAGCCGGTCGTGGTGGTCGCCGCCGCCGACGCCGCGGAGGACGACGAGGTCGTGACCGCGGCCGACGTCGAGGAAGCCACCGGCGAGCCGGCCACCGAGACCGCCGCGACGGCGGGCGACGACACCGCCGAGGCCCCGACCACCGACGAACTGGTCTTCTCCGCCGGTGACTCCGGTACGGCGGACGACGACGCCGACGCGCTCGCCGCGGCCGCCGGCGCGCAGGACGACGAAAACGAGGCCGAGCCGGAGGAGCCGGGCGACCCGCTCGAGGAACTCCGCACCCGGCTGCGCTCACAGATCGGCGACTGGTACGTCGTACACACCTATTCGGGGATGGAGAACCGGGTCAAGGGCAACCTGGAGAACCGGATCAACTCCCTGAACATGGAGGACTACATCTTCGAGATCATCGTGCCGACCGAAGAGGTCGCCGAGATCAAGAACGGGCAGCGCCGGATGGTGAAGCGCACCGTGCTCCCTGGCTACGTGCTGGTCCGGATGGACCTGACGGACGAGTCCTGGTCGACCGTGCGGCACACGCCGTCGGTGACCGGCTTCGTCGGGAACAGCCAGAAGCCCGTCCCGCTCAGCCTCGAAGAGGTGGAGAAGATGCTCGCTCCGGCCGTCGTGGCGGCGGCCGAGGCGGCGGCTGCCGAAGCCGGTGCCGCACCGACCAAGACCGCGGCCAAGAAGAAGGTCGAGGTCGCGGACTTCGGTGTCGGCGACTCGGTCATGGTGGTCGACGGGCCGTTCGCGACCCTGCACGCCACGATCACGGAGATCAATGCCGACGCCCAGCGGATCAAGGCGCTGGTGGAGATCTTCGGCCGGGAGACCCCGGTGGAACTCAGCTTCAGCCAGATCCAGAAAGTCTAAGGACCCGACAGAATGCCTCCCAAGAAGAAGATCGCTGCCCTGGTCAAGGTGCAGCTCCAGGCCGGTGCCGCGACGCCGGCCCCGCCGGTCGGTACCGCGCTCGGTCCGCACGGCGTCAACATCATGGAGTTCTGCAAGGCGTACAACGCCCAGACGGAGTCCATGCGCGGCAACGTGGTGCCGGTCGAGATCACCATCTACGAAGACCGTTCCTTCACCTTCATCACCAAGACGCCGCCGGCGCCGGAGATGATCAAGAAGGCCGCCGGTCTGCAGAAGGGTTCGGCCGTCCCGCAGCGGGACAAGGTCGGCAAGATCACCAAGGACCAGGTCCGCGAGATCGCCACCACCAAGATGCCGGACCTGAACGCCCGTGACATCGACGCCGCCATGAAGATCATCGAGGGCACCGCGCGCTCGATGGGCGTCACCGTCGACGGCTGAGTCCGTTCCCCCAGTACGACGAGGCCGCGGAGCGACCGGCGCCGTACCGGCAACAACTTCACGCAGTAGTGGCAGGGCGAAGCGCCGCCCGTGGACCACGCCCCAGAGAGGAAACGCAATGGCACAGCGCAGCAAGGCCTACCGCACGATCGCGGAGAAGATCGACTTCGACAAGCTGTACACCCCGCTCGAGGCGATCAAGCTCGCCAAGGAAGCGGCCGGCAGCAAGAAGTTCAACTCCACCATCGACGTCGCGATGCGCCTCGGGGTCGACCCCCGCAAGGCCGACCAGATGGTGCGCGGCACCGTCAACCTTCCGCACGGCACTGGCAAGACGGCACGGGTCCTCGTCTTCGCCACCGGTGACAAGGCCGAGGCCGCCAAGGCCGCCGGCGCCGACTTCGTCGGCGACGACGACATGATCAAGAAGGTGACCGACGGCTGGCTCGACTTCGACGCCGTCGTCGCCACCCCCGACCTGATGGGCAAGGTCGGCCGGCTCGGCCGGGTCCTCGGCCCGCGCGGTCTGATGCCGAACCCGAAGACCGGCACGGTCACCCCGGACGTGGCGAAGGCCGTGTCCGACATCAAGGGCGGCAAGATCGAGTTCCGGGTCGACCGGCACGCGAACCTGCACTTCATCATCGGCAAGGCGTCGTTCGACGAGGCCCAGCTGGTGGAGAACTACAGCGCCGCGCTGGAGGAGATCCTCCGGCTCAAGCCGGCCAGCTCGAAGGGTCGCTACATCAAGAAGACGGTCTTCTCGACCACGATGGGCCCGGGTGTCCTGGTTGACCCCAACCTCACCCGCAACCTCACCGAGGAAACCGCCGACGCCTGATCCGCACCGGCACCAGAAGGGCCCCGGTCACCCCTCGGGTTCACATGGTCGTCGCAACACCTCGATTTGAGGAGTTGCGGCGGCTATGTCGTTTGCGGAGGATTTTGAGTGTCACGGGGATGCTTTGGTGCGGTTGGTGGATTCGGGGGTTGGGGTAGCGGCGGCGTGTGGGTCGTTGGGTATAGCGCGGGGTCGCGGTTACGAGATCTTGCGGGCACTTGGTCGGGGGTCGGGCCGGCG
>NZ_SMKR01000043.1 GCF_004348725.1 Kribbella turkmenica | reverse complement strand
GTGTTCATCCTTGGGGTGCTGGCGTTCACGTGGATCGGCCAGTTCCCGCTGGTCGCCTCCGAGGGTGCGTGGTCGCCGACCGTCCTGCGCAGCGACAGTCCTGTTCCTCCCGGACCAGCCATCGTCAGCGGCGCCTTGGTGGCACTGGCTGTTCTCTCGCTCCTGCTGGCCTCGGCCCGGCGGGCGCGGGCCTTGCTGATCGTGCGCCGTAGCTGTCGGGATCTGACGGCGGTCGGTGGTCTGGTGGTGCTGGACGACGACCGCCCGGAGGCGTTCATCACACCCCGGCCCGCAGGTCGCATCATCGTCACCACCGGCCTCTTACGCAGGCTCAACCCGCAAGGACTGCGGGTGCTGCTGGCTCACGAGACTTCACATCTGACCCACCACCACACATGGTGGACCCTGACCGCCGATCTGGCCGCAGCCGTCAATCCGCTGCTGCGCCCGGCCGCGCGGGCAGTAGCGACAGCGGTCGAACGGTGGGCCGACGAGGACGCGGCCCGTAGCGTCGGCGACCGGCGTCTGGTCGCGGCGACCCTGGTGCGTGTAGCGCAGTTGCAGAGCCGGTACGCCGGATCCACGGTCGCGGCGACAGCCGGACCAGCTGCAACCGGTGGCGACATCGTCGCCCGCGTCCGCGCGCTGCTGGCACCTCCGCCACGGCGACGGCCCTTGGTCGTCACAGCGCTGATCGTTGGACTGCTGGCCGGTCTCTTGCCAGCAGCCGCTGTGCAGCACACCGGCGAGGGTCTGTTCGAGCACGCGGCGCAGCCGCAGGTCGTTCGCCACGCCTGAGGGTCGACGTCTGGCGCCCTCACGCGCGGTCGCGGCGGCGGTGACAGCTCCGACGCAACACGCCGATTCACTGCGACGACAGGTTCGGCGGCGGGCAAGATCGCCACCCCGGCGTCGCCGTAGGTCAGGGTTGCGGCGGTGGCGATGCCCGCGACCTGGCAGCGGGCCGCCGGCGTCGCCGCGCTCGCCGCCGAGTTCCTGGGCGGAAGCCACGTGGGGCAATCACCGAGTGCCGGGCAGAGGACCGTTGTCGTTGCAGTGGGCATCGTTCATGCCTCGCAGGCGTAGGCGAACGGCACCGCGAATCCGGCCAGTTGCACGTTGCCGCGAACCGCCGGTCTCTGAGTCAGACGCGTTGGTTGTCCTCGAGTTGCTGGTTGATCCTGTCGACCTTGGCTTCGAGTCGTTCCAAGTCCTCGGCGTCGACCCGGAAGATCAGGTGTTTCGCGCCGAGGAGAAGGATCGCCTGGAAGACCAGTTGCAGCCATTCGCTCTGCCAGTTCTCGAACGTGCTGGCCAGGAAGGTGGGGAAGAAGTCGGCCCAGGCGAAGGCTTGGTTGTGTTCCTCCTGCTCGCCGCGGAACTCGCTCAGTTGGCTGAAGAACTGTCCCAGCCATGAGCCGAGGAACAAGACGAGAAGGACATAGACCGCACCCCAGCGTCGGACGTGGGTTTCGGGCTTGTGATTCGTTCGGGGATCCGGGGCGAGCCCCTGCTCTTGTTCGCTCATGTTGACTCCGGTACCCCGAGTAGCGGTTCTCAGTCTCTGCGTCGAACCACACCGCCTCCGGCCCGCGCGGAGAAGCCCATCAACCTGTTCCGCACCAGCGGCCCGCGGCTTCGACCGAAACGAACGGGCTGCCAGCCGTAGCCCTCGGCGAACGGCGCGACGGTGTTGTCCAGCGGCAGACGGCCAGGTGGTCTCAAGTCACTCGGCTCTGCGCGTGGCGTCTTCGACGATGCCGGCAGCAACCTCGCGCAGCTTGACGTTGCCGCTCTGAGAAGTCCGCACGAGGAATGCGAACGCGCGGTCGGGGTCGAGGCGGTAGCGCTCCATCAGAACGCCGATGGCCTGCCCGATCAGGGTGCGGGTCATCAAGGCTTCGCTGAGGTTCGCGTGCTCGCGGCTCCATCCCAGTGCGGCCGCTACGAGGTTGGCGAACATCGCACCGAGCTGGCGCGACTCGGTGGTCAGGTCATGGGTGCGGGTGGAGTAGAGGTTGACCCCGCCGCGAGCGTGTGGCTCGGCATGGAACTGGAATCCCAGCTGGGACCCGATCCCGAACACCTTCGCTGCGCGTGGCCCGTAGCTCGGCCAGCGCAGATCGCTGGCGATGTCGTCGACCTCGACGACCGGGGTGTTGAACACAACATCGAGGCACGGGCCTTCGCCGAGCTCGTACTGCAGTTCGTCAGCTCGCGCCGCCCTCTCATCGGTGGGGGCCATGGTCCGGACCCGGCCGTCCTTGCCCGTGATCGAGATACTCACGAAGTCCACGCCGGGGACCGCCTCGGCGGCTCCGGCGGTGATCACGGTCAAGGTTTGGTCGAGCTTCATCGGGAAGCGCATCGACGCTGAGACCTCGTTCATCACCTCGAGCAGGTACGGCAGCTCCATGGCGCCCCTTCATCGGGCCAGCTGGAGACCGACCAAGGCGCTCCTGTACCCATTGCCGGACCAGCAACACTCCGAGGCCTTGGTCCTGACCGACGCGGTGCCGGACCGACCATCAGTGGCCCGCAGGCTGAACTCACCACTGACAGTCACTCCCCGCGCGCCCGACCTTCGGGCGGTGCGAGCAATTCACAGACCCGGTCATGAACAGCTGGGACGTCTGCTCAAGCACTGCCTGCATCTCGAGGTCGCGTTGCCACGCAGTCCGTCGATCCGGGCGTAGCCGTGGCTTGGGTGCGGATCTTCCTCGGGGTGGAACCGTAGAACGGCAGCACCTCGAAGCAAGTTGCGAAGATCAGGCTTCGAGCGGACAACCGCCAGAACGCCTGAGGATCGCCGTCGGCCCGGTGAGACCGAGCGCGATCTGGTACTGCCCGGTGCCGTATGCGGTCTTGAGCAGGAAGGCGCGGAGTGGGAAGTCGTGGCCGGCCAGGCGGGCCGCGATGAGAGTATCCGAGGCGAGAAAGAGCGCGCCGCCGAGACCCGCCCGGCCGCCGTACCACAGCGAGGTCACCGCGGTCGCCAGCAGCATGATCGCGTACGCCGTGACGGGAGCGCGGTAGCTGCCCAGACCGGGCCACAGTGCGACCATGGTCGCCAGCCCCAGTACGCCGTACGCCGCGGGGATCACGAGTGAGCGGCGGCTGGTCCCTTGGGTGAACTCCGCGATGTAGCACGCGTGCGCCGCGGCGAACATCGCCATTGCAGGGAGGATCAGGTCGACCTCCATGAGGAGGTCTCCGACGGCCGATGCGAGGAGTGCGGCGACGAGGAGTGGCGGTCCCTGCTGAGCCCGGACCCACGACGCCAGTGCGGGCATCAAGGCCGCCTTGGAAGCCATCCGGAGAACCCGTAAGTCGAAAGCGACGGCGATCAGATGGATGGTTGCGCTCGCCCAGTATCCGGTCAGCCGCCGGCGAGTAGTGCTGAGTGAGGTGAGGCTCATGACGCGTCCTCGGATTGGTCACTGTCCACGTGCCTCTGGCTCAAGCACGGTGTCGCAACTCTGCGGTACCCGTGAACGTGCCCCGGCAATCGTCGTTCGCAGCGGCTTCAGAACGATTGCGGCCGAAGGTTCTGGGTATCTCGGAGGCGCTGGCGGTATCGGTTGGGCAACGAGCCGAGATTGCTACCGGCGCGATGTCGAGGAAGTTAGCCATGATCCAGCCGAGTTCGGGCAAGGCCAACGGCTCGCAGGCGAACTCATCGTCCCTGGTGCGACGTCCCACGGCGGTCAATCCGCCGAACGGCGTCCGCTCGGCGTCGTTCGAGCAAGCCAAGGGCGTGCTGATGGAGTCGTTCGGAGTGAGCGCGCAGCAGGCTGACGCGCTCTTCCACGCCTGGGCTCGCCAGTGTGAACGGTCGCCGGAGCTGGTGGCCGAGGTGTTCTTCCGCCAGGTCTGGCGCGGCGAGGAGACCTGTTCCGACCGAGCCGTCGCCCGAGCCCTGGAACACGCCCTGCGTCACCTTCCGGAGGTCGTTGCCCGCACCCCGGCAGACGAAGTCGCTCGGGCGCGGTAGGTCGAGTCGCCGTCAGCCCGAGGTCGATCTGTCGAATCCACTCAGCTCGTGGAGTGCCTCGGCCGATCGGCCTGATCCGGGTCGGCGGCGAATTGCATCGGCGACGGCTGGACGCAGGATTCGAGGGGATTCGGAGGTGGACAATCGGCGGATTGTTGGCCGGTTGCTCGATCTGTCGGGGTCACGCGGTTGCGCGGCCAGGGCGTCGTCACGGGGTGAGCTTGTGAGACGGTCTGCGGGCGGTCGCCCGGGGGTCAGCCTTCGTCGGGATTGTCCGGCTGCGGCAGGGCGTTTCGTCGGCGGGTCGCCCACGCCTTCTTCGCGGCGCGGCTGCGTTTGCGCCGCAGCCGCTCGGCCTCCAGGACCCGCCGTTCGAGGGCTCGCTGCCGCCGACGCTCAGCGCTCTCGGCCCTGCGCTGCTCCGCCGCGACGACCGCCGGTGACCGGATCGGCCAGACGTACGGCAGGTCGTCCGGGACGTCGGGAAACAGCGGGCGGTAGTACTCGGGGTCCTTGCGGACGAGGGCGGACCGGTGGCTGCGGTGCAACGCCTCGTCACCCAGCCAAGGTGGCAGCGCCCCGGCACCGGCGAGCTCGCTCTGGGTCCGGATGGTGCTGACTCCGGCCACCCGCAGATCGGTGGCAATGGTCAGCGCGCAGGTGTCGCCGAAGCCGATTTCGGTCCACACCTCGCAGCAAACGAACCCGTACCGGCCGAGAGCCTCCTCATATCCCTTCCACATCAGCACGGCCGGGTGGTTGGCCCACCCGTATCCCGGCCGGGTGAGCGCACGCACCACCTGAATGGTCTCGACCCGCTGCTTACCCAGCCGCTTGACGTCCAGGGCACGCGCGGAGCGCTCGAAGTCGGCGTACGGCAGAAAGGTTTGCACCCCTCCAGCCTGCGTCAACAGCCCAACTACGTCGCGGGCCGCCGTCTCGGCCAACCGCGCAGCCCGACTGGTAGGCCGACGCGGCAGTCGAGGTCGTCGGGATGCCGTTCAGCCAGACTGGCGACAGATCTCCTGCCGAAACAAGGATCGGATGCCGGCCACCGCGCGCTGCACTCCGTGGTGGGTTTCGCGGTTACGGGCGCCGTCGCGGGGTACCGCTGGCGAACTATTCCGACCGAAGGAGACTCCGATGGCTCGCAACACGCTGGCTCGCTCGATGCACGACGTGGGACTCGCCGCCTGGTTCGGCGGAACCCTGGCGAACGCGGTCGCCCTGAACGCCGCAGCAGCACAGGCCGACGATCCTGCCAGGAAGGGCGCCGTGGCCAATGTGGGGTGGGACCGGTGGACACCGGTCAACGCTGCTGCCATCGGCTCCCACTTGATCGGGTCGGTCGGCCAGCTTGCCGGAAATGCCCCGCGGGTGGCGGGCCAACGGGGCGTCGGCTCGATGGTGATGGTGAAGACGGCGCTGACAGTGATGGCACTCGGAGCGACCGCCTACAGCCGTGCACTGGGGAAGAAGGTCTCGGCGCAGACGGACGTACCGGCGGAATCCGGCACCGAACCTGCATCCACCACGCCGGACGACGTCGCATCGGCCCAACGCCGACTGGCGATGCTGCAGTGGGCAGTTCCCGCTCTCACTGGTGCTCTGGTCGTCGTCAGCGCCTTTGCCGGCGAGCAGCAACGTGCAAGCGAAGTTCACAAGGGATTCATGAGCCGCATCATCGGCTGATCCGCGCCTCCGCAACCGCCGCACGAACAGACCGAGGTCATCAGCCCGGAACGCATGGGACTGCTGACCGCTCCGCAACCACCTTCGAGCCAACCGACAGATCCACCTCTGCGCGCATCAACCAGCTAGAAGGCCAGACGCTTGTCGGAGGTCCCGTTCTCAGGATTTTCCCAGCGAGTTCTTAGCGGGCTTTGTGGGCCGGTCGGGAACGTCGTCCGTCCAAGTGGGTGTTGAAACCACTGAGGACGAGAGGACGGTCGTGACTGTGGCAGGTTTGGGGATCGCCGACGTGCCGGGGACCCGCCTGGTGCAGGACAGAGACGAGTTGGTGTACCCGAAGGACTCGGTGGTGGTACTGGCCGGGATCCCGGGGGCTGGGAAGACGACGCTGCTTCGCCGGCTGTTCCCGGTGGGCGGAGACCACCAGGGCGTGCAGGTGTTCGACTCCGAGCGTCTGAGGGCCTGCTGGATACCAGTCCTCGGTGCCGTGCCGTATGCGTGGTGGCGTCCACTGCTGCACCTGACGTACTACGTGAAGGCCCTGAGCGCGATGCGGACGGGCCCGGTCCTGTTGCATGACTGCGCCACCCGTCCCTGGGTACGGCGACTGATCGGCTGGCGGGCCCGCCGGTCGGGCCTGGCCGTTCACCTGATCCTCCTCGACGTACCGGGTGACGTTGCCCGGTCCGGGCAGCGCGCCCGCGGCCGCGTCGTACGCACCGGCAGTATGGCCACTCACTGCCGTCGCTGGCCGCGGCTCATCGCGATGGCCGCCGACGACCCAGGTCACCTGATCCCCGACGCGATCTCCGCCACGATCCTGACCCGCGGCCAGGCCGACCGGCTGACGAATATCGCGTTCGACTAGCCAGCGGTTGCCCGTACGGCGAACTGGGCAAATACTCCGGAGTGTCAGCCGGTGGCCGTACGGCTACGTGCTGCCAGCAGACGCTTCGAGGAACCCCGCCCAGTCCGGCACCTACTACTTCCTGACCGCCGGTCACTGCGGCAAGGTGGCGAAGACCTGGTACACCAACGCGAGTCACAGCACGTTCATCGGCCGACCGCCAGCTACAGCTTCCCCGTCAACGACTACGCGCTCGTGCAGTACAGCAACACGTCGCTCAGCCACCCGGGTGGATTCACGGCGGCCAACGCGTTCGTCGGTGAGCGCGTGACGCGCACCGGATGGACCACCGGCACGCACACGGGCACGGTCACCGCGCTGAACGTCACCGTCTGCTGAGCCGAACCAGCATTGGCCTGGCCGCGACTCGGCGGCCAGGCCCGTGCCGCTCGACCTACCGGCTCTCGTCCGCGTCCAGCGGGCAGGTGTCCTCGGTGCGCTCGCCGGTGAAGTTGACGTCCGGGTGCGCGTCGCTGAGCAGCGCACCGACGTTGTTACCCGCCTCTCCGCCGTAGAACTGCGGGCTGTCCAGGACCTGCTGCAGCGTCGGGTTCGCAACGCCGCCCTTCCTGGTGCCGTCGACGTCCGGGTCGAACAGTGCGTTGTAGGACTGCGACATGTCGACACCGGTCTCCGCCACCGCGCCCGGGTTGTTCTTCCAGAAGCCCGGTGTGCAGAACTCGCCTCCGGGCGGCGTGGTTGTCGGTGGCGTTGTCGGTGGCGTCGTCGGTGGCGTCGTCGGTGGCGTCGTCGTCGGTGGCGTCGTCGTCGTAGTCGTGGTTGTCGGCGGTGTGTAGGTGGATGTTGTGCTCGTCGTGCTCGTCGAACTCGAGGTCGCGCCGGCTTGCGAGCCGAAGCCGAAGCCGAGAACACCTCCGGCGGCAACAGTCGATACGACGGCGACGACAGCGAATACCCCACGATTGCGGCCCATCGGGCCCCCCTTGTGATTCGGCGCCGGACACATGCGGCGGCGCTCCCCTTTCCGTCCCCCACAGACGGAACTTCTCGCAACGTACGACCGAGGGCCGGGAATGAGAAGACCTCGATGCCTCATCAACGTGATTGTCTGGTTCCGTGTACGCCGGGTGGCCGCGTGGCGCCGGACCGCGACAGTCGCGGCTCGCGATGACGCTGACCATTGACGACGCCCGCCGGAGGACCGACGCTGACCCCAGCGATCGTCCGCCGTGATCGCGTCTGCTTGCAGGGGGGACCTGTCATGCGCACCCGTATTTCGCCTGCCCGGGCGGCCCTGGCCGTCGTCGTACCGCTGCTGACTGTCCTCGCCGTCGCCGCGCCGGCCACCGCGCAGGATCCGCCGCCGAGGACGACCGCGCACGCCCATCACGATCACAATCACGGCCACGATCACGATCACGCCGCCGAAGATCTGGTCGGAGTGCCGATGAACGAGATCGAGCGGGCCGCAAAGGCCCGGTCGGACGAGGTCACCCGGCAGACCGGTCAGCGGCCCGGCCGCCGCTCGCCGAAGGAGCAGGCGGTCGCCGACGCGATCGCCGCGGCCGCCGACCCGGCCGTGTCCGGGACGTGGAGCGGTGTGATCGACACTCCCGTGGTCCCGGTGTTCAACGCGACGCTGCCGAACGGCAAGGTGCTCATGTGGGACTCCGTCGGCGAAGGCCCGGCCGAGTCGTACAGCGACCAGTCGTTCACCCGCGCCGCGGTCTGGGACCCGGTCACGAACACCAGCAGGCGCGTCGACGTGCAGGGTTACAACATCTTCTGCGCCGGCTACGCCCAGCTCTCCAACGGCACCGTGCTCGTCGCGGGTGGCAACCGTGATGCGTCGCTGAACGGCCTCCGGAAAACCCACCTGTTCGACTGGCGCACGGAGACCTGGCGACGTGGCCCGGACATGGCCGCCGAGCGCTGGTACCCGTCGGTGACGGCGCTGCCCAACCAGGAGGCTCTGATCCAGGGCGGCGGCCCGGAGAACGCCGAGGTGCACCAGACCAACCAGTGGATCCGGCTGCTGACCGGGTTCACCACACCGTCCAGCCGGCTGTACCCGCTGCTCACCGTCCGACCGGACGGGAACGTCGACATGGTCGGGACCAGCGCCGTGATGCGGACGCTGCGGACGAGCGCGGCCGGCGCACAGGTGGGTACGGCGACCAGGGACGCCATCGACCGTGACTACGCCAGCTTCGCCACCATCCGGATCGGGAAGACGCTGGTGGCCGGCGGTGGCGTCGTCGCTGAGGACGGGAAGGTCGGCGTACCGACGCGCACCGCGGTGATCGTGGACTCCAACGGTCCGGCGACGGCGTCGCCGACCGGCTCGATGGCCACCGGACGGCGCCAGCACAACCTGACCGTCCTCGCCGACGGCGACGCCCTCGCCACCGGCGGGATGAACGCGGTGATGAGCGACGGCAACGTCAACCTGGCCGCTCCGGTGTACGCCGCCGAGCTGTACGACACCGAGACCGGCACGTGGCGCACGCTGGCCGCGGCGAACCGGATCCGGCAGTATCACTCGGCCGCACTCCTGCTGCCCGACGGCCGGGTGATGACCGGCGGCGGCGGTATCTGCGGCGAGTGCCAGCGCGTCGGCTATCTCGAGAAGAACGTCGAGTACTTCACGCCGCCCTACCTGTACGGCGCCGACGGGCAGCTCGCGGCTCGCCCGGAGATCACGGCAGCGCCCGCGAGCGCGTCGTACGGGAGCATCTTCTCGGTCAGCTCGCCGCAGGCCGGCTCCATCACCAAGGTGGGTCTCGTCGGCCTGGGGGCACCGACGCACGGCGACGACCAGGGTCAGCGCTACGTGCCGCTCTCGTTCACCGCCGCGGGTACGACGCTGTCGATCAGCTCACCGGCCGGCGTCAACCTCGCGCCACCCGGCTACTACATGCTCTTCGTTGTCGACAGCAACGGTATCCCGTCGGTCGCGCGGATGGTACGGCTGACCGCGACGGCCCCGCCGGCACCGGCGCCGATCCGGCTGACCATCAGCGGACCGGGCGACCGGTGCCTGGACATCGATCACAGCTCGACCGTTCCCGGGACCAAGATCCAGCTGTGGGACTGCAACGGCACTCCGGCGCAGCGCTGGACCCGGCCGGCCGACGGCACGTTGCGCGCGCTGGGAGTGTGCGCCGACGTACCGGGCGGCACCCTGAAGGTCGGCGCCCCGTTGCGGACCGACAGCTGCAGCAGCAACGATCCGGCGCAGAAGTGGACCATCGGCACCGACGGCAGGATCAAGTCGGCCACGAAACCGAAGCTGTGCCTGTCGGCTCCCGGGAAGACGAACGCCGAACAAGTGACACTGGCGAACTGCAACGGCTCACCGACCCAGGTGTTCCGCTACTAGTCGGCCTCCACCGGAATTGTCGGTGGCGGGTGATTGGCTCGGACTTCTCGATGGGGAGGAGTTCGCGTGAAGGTCCGGGTTGCTCGTGAGGTGCTGGCCGAGGCGGTCGGCTGGGTGGCGAAGGGGCTGCCGAGCCGGCCGAGCGTGCCGATCCTGTCCGGGATGCTGGTCGAGGCCGACGACGGGCAGGTGACGCTGTCCAGGTTCGACTACGAGTGTTCGGCCCAGGTGAGGGTGCCGGCCGAAGTTGCCGACGAGGGGCGGCATCTGGTGCCCGGCCGGTTGCTGGCCGGCATCTGCCGCAGCATGCCCGGCGACTCGGTCGACCTGAGCGGCGACGCGAGTCGGGTCCAGGTGACCAGCGGAAGCTCGCGCTTCGTGCTGCACTCCTTGCCGCTGGGAGAGTATCCGGCACTGCCCGAGATGCCTGCGGCGAAAGGTGTGGTGAACGGCGCGGTGCTGGCCCGGGCGGTCGCCCAGGTGGTGAGTGCCGCCGGACGCGACGACACGCTGCCGGTCTTCACCGGCATCCGGGTCGAGATCCGCGGGTCGACGATCTCGCTGCTGGCCACGGATCGGTACCGCCTGGCCGTCCGCTCGTTCGAGTGGGAGCCCGCCGACCCGAGGGTGGATGCGAGCGCGCTGGTCCCCGCCAAGCTGCTCGCCGACGTGTCCAAGGCGATGGCCGGTGAGGAGCTCACGCTCGCACTCGGTTCGACCCGCACAGGGGACGGGCTGATCGGGTTCGAGAGTGCCGGCCGGCGGGCGACGAGCCGGTTGATCGACGGCGAGTTCCCGAAGGTCCGGAGCCTGATCCCGGCGGAGTCCGCCGTCACCAGCACCGTGCGGGTCGACACGGCCGCCCTGGTCGAGGCGGTCAAGCGGGTCGCCCTGGTTGCCGAGCGGTCCACGCCGGTCCGGATCACGTTCGCGGGCGGTACGGCGAGCCTGGACGCGGGCAGCGGTGAGGAGGCGCAGGCGTCCGAGTCGGTCGAGGTCACGCTGACCGGAGAGCCGGTGGTGACCGGGTTCAACGCCGGCTACCTCCTGGACGGTCTCGCGTCGATCGGCGCCCCGGTCGCGCACTTCGCGTTCACCCAGTCGACGAAACCGGCCAACCTGACCGGCCTCCACTCCCCCGACGACAGTCCGACCGGTGAGTCGGCGTACATCCTGATGCCCATGCGACTGCCGAGCTGATGTCACGACGCCGCTGACGCTGCCGACCAGGAGGTGGCGAGATCCCCTGACGAAAGAGTGACCGATGACGTTCGCTCGCCACTGCGAGCTGATCGTCGAGCAGGCAGAGTTGCCGGGCGGCCACCTTGAGCGACGGCCTGGGTGTCGCCGCGCCGTGCTGCCGGGTGATGTCGGCCAACTCGCCCGGCACCTCGGCTGGGCACACCGCCAGGCGACGGTGATCGCGACGACGGATAGGCACCCGATGACGTCGAGTACCGGGCCCCGAGTTCTGGTACCGGCGCTCGGCCGACCGCACGGACGCGGCGGTGGACGGCGACCGCCTGCTCAGGTGCACGGTGATGCCGCGTTCCTCGACCAACGAGCGACCACAGGCGTACGCCTCGAGTTGGTCCTGTCCGGCCGGCGTCAGCCGGTGATGAAGTAGCCGGTCAGGACCGCGGCCAGCGTCTCCGGCGGCAGCGTGTGGAACGTCCCGTCATGCCCTTCCACCGTCCCGTGCGGCAACGCGGCCGCGGCCTCACGCGCCGCGCGCTGCATCCACTCCGGGCTGGCATTGCTGTACAGCGCGAGCGCCGGCGTTTCCACCGAAGACAGCAGCGGCACGGGCACAGCGCTGTCGCGCATCTGCAGGCCGTCGTACACCAGGGTGTGCGCCATCGCCTCCAGCCCCGCCCACATCGGCGTTTCCCGGATCTGGTCGACCACCTCCTTGGGCTGACCGACCGCCTCCACCATGAACAGCTCGGCCGCACCGCCGGGGTTGCCGGTGTCAACGTACTCCTGGAGCCGCTCGAGGTACCGCTCCGGCGCCGGCGGCGAGCCCTCGACGCGGAACGGCGGCTCCATGATCGCCAGCTTCTCGAACGGCACACCGGCCTGCAGCAGCACCATCACCCCGGACGAGAACGCACAGGCGAACCGGGCACCGGTCGCGGTCCGGAGCGCGTCCAGGTCCTCCCACTCCCGCTCGACCGCGTACGGCGTGGTGTCGCCGGAGTCACCGCGGCCGCGCCGGTCGTAGTTGACCACTGTGAACGTCGCAGCGAGCGCCTCGGCGTACGGCGTGTAGAACGACCGGTCGGTGAACGCGCCGGCGATGAGGACCAGGCCCGGGCCGCTGCCATAGGTGTCGTACGCGATCTCGGTGCCGTCCTTCGAAACAACCTTGTTCATCACAGCTCCTTCTCGACGGGATTCCCTGCTGATCCGTCGAACGATCGCAGCCCGAAAAGACCACGTTCCCGTGTGATCCATGTCACACAGGCGAGCGCGACCCGCGAAAGCTTCCAGCTCTCTGCGCTTCTCACTACAGTTGGATCATGTATACAGACAGCTGGTATGCGGTCCACAGCAAGGCCGGATCCTGATGCTGCTCCGCCAGCTGGAGTACCTCGTCGCCCTGGCCCGGGAGAAGCACTTCGCCCGGGCCGCCGACGCGTGCTACGTGTCGCAGCCGTCGCTTTCCGCCGCGATCCGCAAGCTCGAGCAGGAGCTCGACGTACCGATCGTCCGCCGCGGCCGCCGGTTCGAGGGCCTGACCCCCGAGGGTGAGCGGGTGCTGCTCTGGGCTCAGCGCATCCTGGCCGAGCAGGACGCGCTTCGGCACGAGCTGTCGGTGATGCGCGGCGGGCTGACCGGCACGCTCCGGCTCGGCGCGATCCCGACCGCGATGCCGGTCGTCTCCCTGCTCACCACGCCGTTCTGCGCGCGGCACACGAACGCCAAGGTGACCATCGAGTCGCTGTCGTCGCGCGACATCACCCAGAAGCTCGCCGAGTTCGACCTCGACGTCGCGATGACGTACCTCGACGACGACACCCTCGGCCAGGTCCGCAAGACCCCGCTGTACGAGGAGCGCTACCTGCTGCTCACCCCGGAGCACACCGAGTTGGCCGAACTGCCGGTGGCGACGTGGGCGCAGGTCGCCGAGCTGCCGCTGTGCCTGCTGTCCCCGGACATGCGGAACCGCCGGATCATGAACGGCTACTTCACCGACGACGGCGTGACCGCCTCGCCGGCGATCGAGAGCGACACCGTTTCCGGTCTCTACAGCCATCTGCACGGGAATCACTGGTCGACGGTGATCTCGCACGCCTGGCTGCACATGTTCGGAGTGCCCGACGGGATGCGCGTCGTACCGCTGAAGAGCCCGGCGCACGGGCCACGGGTCGGTCTGGTGATCGCGGCCCGCAGCCCCGAGCCGGTGCTCGCCCGCGCCTTGCTCGAGGTGGCCCGGTTGGCCGGCGTCCACAAGGCCCTCGACGACCTGCTCGACGTCCACCTGATGGGATCGGGCTATCCCGTGCAGCTCATCTGAGAGCGCGCGTCTATCAGGCGATAGCGAACAGGTCTTTGACCGCCCGTCACGCCTGGGTGACGGTGGAAGTGCGTTCACCTCCCACCGGCCAACGCCTCGCATGTAACACGGATCACGCACGGGGTAACCGGGATCACGTGAGACAAGGGCATAACCGGTCGGTACGGCTGGTTGAATGTATACAGAAGGCAGAATTCAAGCAAGCTCCCCCTCGGGGAGCAGGAAGGCTGACGATGATTTTCACCCGTAGGTTCGGTGCTCTGGCGGCCCGCCCGCAGTTCCCGGATGCCCCGGAGCTGCAGCAGGAACTCGACACCCCCGTGAACCTGGACGCGGAGCTCACCCGGCTCACCGCCGAGGACGAGCGCCGGCGGGCCGACGAGTCGGCCGCCTGAACAGGCTGACCAGGAAAGCGGCGAAACACTATGTTCGGTCATGGCACTTGGTAGACTGTCTACCAAGTGCCATGCTGTATCCCCAGTCGGTTCCGGGAAGGACCTCATGACCACCATCAGCGCAGGCCCAGGAGCGGGGGCGGAGCCCGTCGGAGTGCGGCACGTCAAGCGGCCCACCCCGCTGCGTGAATCCGTGTACGAGGCCCTGACCGAGATGATCATCGACGGCACCCTCGAGCGCGGCAGGCACCTGGTCGAGGTCGAGCTGGCGGGCATGCTGGGCGTCTCCCGGCAGCCGGTCCGCGAGGCTCTCCAGCGGCTCAACAACGAGGGCTGGGTGGACCTGCGACCTGGTTTCGGCGCGATGGTGCACGTGCCCGCCGAGGACGAGGTCGACCAACTGCTCGCGGCCCGGGCGGCGCTGGAGTCGGAGTCCGCGCGGCTCGCGGCCCGGCACGCGACCAAGGACGACGTGGCCCGGCTCAAGGAGCTCTGCAAGGTCGGTACGGCGTACCACGAGGCCGGCGACATCGACGAGGCCGTCCGGACGAACGGCGAGCTGCACAGCCTGATCACGCAGATGTCCGGCAACCGGTTCCTGGTCGACTTCGCCGCCCAGGTGGATCGCCGGGTCCGCTGGTACTACACCCCGGTCGCCCCGGCGCGTGGTGCGGCGTCCTGGCGCGAGCACAACCGGCTGGTCAAGGCGATCAGCGAGGGTGACGAGGACAAGGCGGCGCAGACCATGCGCGAGCACACCGAGCACACCCGCAAGGCGTACCACGACCTCCAGGCGGCCAACGGCCCGGACGAAACCCCGGAGCCAGAGGCCGCCCCTCGCCGTCGCCGCCGCACGACGACCTGACCTGCCGGCCCTCCCCTGACCACACAACTCGCGGGGATATCCGCTCGAGTTGTGCCTTCTCCCCTCGCAGACCAAGGGAGAAGGCACAACGGGAGCGGATATCCCCTCGAACGTCAAGCCAGCTTCTTCTTGCGGCCCCGGCCGGTGGCGGCCTTGCGGGCCTCGAGCGCCTGAGCGAGGTGGACGTACTGCTGAACCGTCCGTTGGGCGTACACGTTGTGGTCGAGGATGCGCGGCCACCAGTGGCGCCCGATCTGCTCGTGCATCCAGAGGAAGCCGATCGCGAATCCCATGCTCACCAGCGCACGGAAGGCGAGGAACTTCCACGGTTCGGGTGGCAGGCCCGGCGCGCCGGTCACCACCCACTCGGTGGCCACAGAGTGCACCAGCAGGGCGAGCGGGAATCCGATCACCCAGTAGACCGCCGCCGGCGCGAACACCCCGGCGGGAACCTTGCCCAGCGCGACCAGGACGGCATACCCGGCCCCGAGCAGGACGAGCGGGACGCCGAGGCCGAGACCGGTCACCACGGCCCAGCCGGCCGGCTGGCCGACGAACGCGGCCAGACCACCGGCGATCAGGCCGGCCGCCGCGCCGACCGTGGCGGCCGGTACCGAGAACTCCGCGAACTGCTTCACGTCTGCCATGTCAATCCACGACCACACCGAAGCGGAACAGGCAGTAGAACAGCAGGCCGAGGTAGAACACCGCACCGAACCCGATGATCAGGTTGCGCACCGGCCCGGGCCGGATCGGTTTCGGCAGCAGCTTGTTGTTCACCAGGAGCAGTACGACGCAGTAGGCACCCATCGCGAACGTGGACAGGAAGGCGAGGATGTCCAGGATGCCCGCCGGACCGTCGGCCGGCCCGAACAGCAGGATCAGGATGCCGAAGGTGATCACACCCCAGAGGAATCCGGCGTACAGTCTCGACATCGAGAACCGCTTGGCTCCCGGCACGAAGTAGTACGTCATGTCCGCCTGACCGCGGGAGAACGAGTCGAACAGGCCGAGGGTCGCGTTCAGCCCGATCAGCGCGATGAAGCCGAAGAACAGCGTGCCCAGGATCGGGCTGCCGGCCGAGGCGAAGGCGTCCGACATGGCCTTCAGCGCGGCCTCCCGGTCACCGCCCTCGATCAGACTTGCCACGTTCGGGTTCTCCCGGGCCGCCGACATGGCCAGCACGGTGAACGAGACCGTGACCAGCATGGTGATGCCCCAGAAGAGCAGCAGCGCGTCGAAGGTGACCCACTTGCGCCAGCCCTTCCACTTCTGCAGCTCGGCCGGGTCCTCGGTGTCGAACATGAAGCCCCGCGACGGCATCGACTCGGCCTCACCGGCCGCCCGCAGACCGCGGATCTTCGGGATGTGAGCACCCATCGCGGCACCGCTGTCGCGCAGCTGCAGGGTGTACCACATCTGCTGCATGCCGGAGGGTCCGGCGAACGCGATCGAGCCGACCACGATCGGGAACCAGGCCGCCGTCATCGCCTTGTCCGGGAAGTACCCGAACGCGAACATGCCGGACAGTGTGTTCCCCAGGTCGTCCCAGCTGCCGACCATCGCCGCGATCACCGACGTACCGACGACCAGCAGGCCGATCAGCAGGCCGAGCAGCTTCTCGAGGAAGTTGTAGATCACCGAGAGCATGCTGAACAGCACACCGACGAAGATCAGCGCGACACAGGCGGAGACCTGCCAAGGTATGCCGCTGATTTCCTGGAACGCGGCGGCGCCGGCCGACAGGTGGCCCGGCCACATATAGATCAGGATCGCCGCGACGTAGAAGAACCACATCATCGGTTTGAAGATCCGGGCCGCACCGAAGAAGATGCTTTCTCCGGTGGCCATCGCGTACCGGGCCATCTCCAGCAGGACGAACGCTTGCAGGGTGACACCGACCATGAACAGCCAGCGGATGTCCGGCCCGAACACCAGGACGAGCCGGGGCCACATGTAGGACTCGCCCATACCGACGCCCAGCGCGACCAGGAAGACGGTCGGACCGAGGATGTGCAGCGAGGGCGGTGCGTCCGGAAGCTTCCGGATCGGCATCGGTTCGAGCCGTCCGGCGCGCCAGACCTTCTCGGTCGCGGCGGACGCGGCCGGCTCTTCAGGTACTTCTGAGGTCTTGCTTGTGACGTCCAAGGCGGACTCCTTAGATCGACGCCAACTAGCTGACTAACGCTCCCCCGCGGACTGCTTCCTCCAATCAACCGAGCGGACCGGCGTTACGGGCCCAGCGGTATTTGGCACCGAGCACCTGGACCGGTGTCTCGGTGGTGTACGGGTAGGCGACCACACCGTGGTCGAACAGGTACTGACTGGCTTCCTCGACCTCGACGTCACCGGACAGCGAGGCCACCACCGGCTTGTCGATGCCCTTGGCGCGGTACTCCTCGACCACCTCGGCGACCAGCTTCGCGAACACCATCGGCGGCGTCACGATCGTGTGCCAGTAGCCCAGGACGAGAGCGTGGATCCGCTCGTCCTCGAGGCCGAGGGAGATCGTGTTCCGGTACGTCGACGGCGGCTCGCCACCGGTGATGTCGACCGGGTTGCCGGACGCACCGAACGGCGGGATGAACTTCTTGAACGCCTCGTCCAGGTCGGCCGGCATCGACATCAGTTGCAGGCCGTTGTCGACACAGGCGTCCGACAGCAGTACGCCGGAACCACCCGCGCCGGTGATGATGACGACGTTCTCGCCCTTCGGCGTCGGCAGCAACGGGATGCCGCGGGCGAACTGGAGCATCTCGTTCAGCCCGGGCGCGCGGACCACGCCGCTCTGCCGGAGGATGTCGTCGTACACCTTGTCGTTGCCGGCCAGGGCGCCGGTGTGCGAACTGGCCGCCCGCGCGCCCATGTCGGTCCGGCCGGCCTTCAGCACGACGACCGGCTTCTTCTTCGACACCCGGGCCGCCGTCTCGGCGAACGCCCGGCCGTCCTTCAGGTCCTCCAGGTGCATGGCGATCAGGTTGGTGTTGTCGTCGCTCTCGAAGAACGTCAGGAGGTCATCCTCGTCGATGTCGGCCTTGTTGCCTACTCCAACGATCGCGGAGACGCCCATCCGGCTGGAGCGGCTGAAGCCGAGGATCGCCATCCCGATGCCTCCGCTCTGTGACGACAGCGCGACGCTGCCGCGGACGTCGTACGGCGTGCAGAAGGTCGCGCAGAGGCTCTCCGGCAAGTAGTAGTAGCCGTAGATGTTCGGTCCCAGGATGCGGACGTTGTGCTTCTTGGCGATCGCCACGACCTCGTCCTGCAGCTCCTGCTCGCCGGTCTCGGCGAACCCGGACGGGATCAGGATCGCCCCGGCCACGCCCTTCTCGCCGCACTGCTCGAGCGCGCCGCCGACAAATTTGGCCGGTACGGCGAACACCGCGACGTCCACGTCACCGGGAACGTCGGTGATCGACGGGAACGCCTTGAGCCCGAGGATCTCGTCGGCCTTCGGGTTGATCGGGTAAATGTCGCCCTGGTAACCGCCGTTGACCAGGTTCTTCATCACCGAGTTGCCGATCTTGCCGGTCTCGTTCGAGGCCCCGATCACCGCGACCGCGCGTGGCTTCATGATCCGGGTCATCGCGGTCAGGATCTCGTCGGAGCTGTACCGCTCGACCGGCTTGCCGGCCTCGGCGTCGACGATGATCCGGAAGTCCACCGCGGTGGCGCCGTCCGGCCCGGCGAGCACCGGGTTCAGGTCGACCTCGGCGAACTGCGGAAAGTCGGTGACCAGGTCGGACAACCGCTTGACCAGGTCGGCGACCGCGTCCTTGTCCACCGGCTTCGCGCCGCGGACGCCGTCCAGCATCTCGTGCGCGCCGATGCCGTCGATCATCGAGCGGGCCTCGTCGCCGGACAGCGGCGCGAGCCGGAAGGTGACGTCCTTGAGCACCTCGACCAGGACGCCACCCAGCCCGAACGCGACCACCTTGCCGAAGGTCTGGTCGGTGACCGCGCCGACGATGACCTCCTGCACGTCACCGCCGGTGACCAGC
Organism: Kribbella turkmenica; assembly: GCF_004348725.1. Classification (GTDB taxonomy): domain Bacteria; phylum Actinomycetota; class Actinomycetes; order Propionibacteriales; family Kribbellaceae; genus Kribbella; species Kribbella turkmenica. The sequence continues at coordinate 26,337 of NZ_SMKR01000043.1, read as the reverse complement.
ATCTGCTGCACCTGGACGCCCGTGATCTCGGCGTCCGCCTTGTAGGCCTTCGCGTTGTCGACGATTCTCGCGAACGCCTCGCGCGCGGCGTCCGCGGAGTCGACGCCGACGACCACGCCGCCGGCGTCGGTCTTGTGCAGGATGTCCGGCGAGACGATCTTCAGCACGACCGGGAAGCCGATCTCGGCCGCGAGACCGGCGGCTCCCTCGGCAGTCGTGGCCAGCCCCTCACCCGGCGTCGGGATGCCGTACGCGTCCGCGACCTGCTTGGCCTCGGGTGCGCTCAGCGAGGTGCGGCCGTCCGCCAGAGCCTGGTCGAGGATGGTCTGGACCGCTGCCTTGTCATATGTCATGCCATGAGCTCCATTCCCAGGAAGTGTGCGTCAGAGGACGCCGGCGGCCTTGAGTTGCTCGAGTTCGCCCGCGTCGATGCCGAGCGAGGCGTAGACGACGGCGTTGTGCTCGCCGAGCGCCGGTGAGGTCTCGACCTGGACCGGCGAGTCGGACAGCTTGATCGGGCACCCGACGGTCTTGAAGCTGCCGCGCTGCGGGTGCTTCACCTCGACCACGGCGCCGAGGTCGGCCAGCGTCTCGTCCTCGATCAGCTCGCGGGTGGACATGATCGGCCCGCAGGGCACGTTCAGCGCGTTCAGCTTGTCCATCACCTCGAACTTGGTGTGCTGCTCGGTCCACTGCTCGATCAGCGCGAACATCTTGTCGAGCTTGTCGAGGCGGGCCGCCGGGGTGGACCAGTCCGGGTCGTCGGCCAGCTCGGGCTTGCCGATCAGGTTCGCGATCGGGGCCCAGCCGGGCGGCTGGACGATCACGTAGATGTAGTCGTTCGGGCCGCCGGGCGCGCACCGCAGCGCCCAGCCGGGCTGGCCGCCGCCGGAGGCGTTGCCGGACCGGGGCACCTCGTCGCCGAAGTGCTCGTTCGGGTACTCGCGCAGCGGGCCGTGGGCGAGCCGCTGCTGGTCGCGCAGCTTGACCCGGGTCAGGTTGAGCACGGCCTCCTGCATGGCGACCGTGACCCGCTGGCCCTTGCCGGTGTTCGTCCGCTGGTAGAGCGCGGCCAGGATGCCCGCGACCAGGTGGATGCCGGTGCCGGAGTCACCGATCTGGGCGCCGGTGGCGGTCGGCGGGCCGTCCTCGAAGCCGGTCGTGCTCATCGCGCCGCCCATCGCCTGGGCGACCACCTCGTAGGCCTTGAAGTCCTCGTAGCGGCCCGGGCCGAAGCCCTTGATCGAGGCGAAGATCAGCTCCGGGTTGATCAGCTGCAGCCGCTCCCAGGTGAAGCCCATCCGGTCGATCGCGCCGGGGGCGAAGTTCTCCACCAGGATGTCGACGTCCTTCACCAGGTCGGTGAAGATCTCCTTGCCCCGCTCGGACTTCATGTTCAGCGTGATGCTGCGCTTGTTGCAGTTCAGCATCGTGAAGTACAGGCTGTCGACGTCCGGCAGGTCGCGCAGCTGCTGGCGGGTGATGTCACCGGTGGGCGCCTCGAGCTTGATGACATCGGCGCCGAGCCAGGCGAGGATCTGCGTGCAGGAGGGTCCGGACTGGACGTGCGTCATGTCGAGTACGCGGACACCTTCGAGGGCCTTCGTCATGCTGGGTCCCCTTTACTTGTACATGGTCTGGTTCATGGTTCCGGGGGCGTACGCGTCCGGGTCGACCCAGACGTTGATCAGCGACGGCAGCCCGGACTCGCGGGCCCGCTGCATGGCCGGCCCGATGTCCTTGGGGTCGCGGACCTCCTCGCCGTACCCGCCGAGCATCTTGGCGAACTCGTCGTACCTGACGTCGCCGAGCGTGTTGCCGACCCGGCCGCGCGCCTGGCCGTACTTCGCCTCCTGGCCGTAGCGGATCTGGTTCATCGAGGAGTTGTTGCCGACCACACCGACGAACGGGAGGTTGAAGCGGACCAGCGTCTCGAAGTCCCAGCCGGTCAGCGAGAAGGCGCCGTCACCGAACAGCGCGACGACCTCCTTGTCCGGCCGGGCGTACTTGGCCGCCATCACGAACGGGATGCCGACGCCGATGGTGCCGAGCGGCCCCGGGTCCATCCAGTGGCCGGGCGACTTCGGCTGGACGACGCCGCCGGAGAAGGTGACGATGTCGCCGCCGTCGCCGATGTAGATCGAGTCCTCGGTGAGGAACTCGTTGATCTCGTGCGCCAGCCGCAGCGGGTGGATCGGGTTCGCGTCCGACAGTTGCCGCGGCAGCCGCTTCTGGTACGCCGCGTCCTCCTCGGCCCGCAGTTCGGCGAACCAGGCCTTGCGGTCGGCCTTGCGCACCCGGCCCGAGGACGCCTGGGTGACAGCGGCCAGGATCGCCCCCGGGTCGCCGACCAGGCCGAGGTCGATGTCGCGGTTCTTGCCGACGGTGCGGTAGTCCATGTCGATCTGGACCACGGTCGCGTTCTTCGGCAGCCGGCGGCCGTAGCCCATCCGGAAGTCGAACGGGGTGCCGACGATCAGGATCAGGTCGGCGTTGTTGAAGCCGTACCGCCGGGACAGGTGGAAGTGGTGCGGGTCGCCGGGCGGCAGGGTGCCGCGGGCCGACCCGTTCATGAACGCCGGTACGTCGAGCTGCCGGACGAACTCGATCGCCGCGTCGCTGCCGCGCGAGGTCCACACCTGGGTGCCGAGCAGCACCACCGGCTTCTCGGCCCGGGCCAGCAGGTCGGCCAGCGCCTCGATGTTCGCCGGGTCGCCGACGCTCCTGGTGGAGGCGCGGTACCGGCCCGGTTCCGGGACGGTCGCGGACTCCACCGGGACCGAGTTGTCCAGGATGTCGCGCGGGATCTCCAGGAACGACGGGCCGGGGGCGCCGTTGTAGCACTCGCGGAACGCCATCGAGACCATGTCGGCCACCCGCGCGGTGTGCGGCACGGTGGCGGCGAACTTGGTGATCGGCGTCATCATGTCGACGTGCGGCAGGTCCTGCAGGGATCCCATCTTGTGCTGGTTGAGTGCGCCCTGGCCGCCGATCAGCAGCATCGGGCTCTCGGCACGGAAGGCGTTCGCGACGCCGGTGACCGCGTCCGTGGTGCCGGGGCCGGCGGTGACGACCGCACAGCCGGGCTTGCCGGTCATCCGGGCGTAGCCGTCGGCCGCGTGCGCGGCGACCTGCTCGTGCCGGACGTCGACCACCGCGATGCCCTCGTCGACGCAGCCGTCGTAGATGTCGATGATGTGACCGCCACAGAGGGTGAAGATCACGTCGATCCCCTCGGCCTTCAAGGCCTTCGCGACCAGGTGGCCGCCTGAGATCGTCGCCGGTTCCGGCTCCTTGACATCCGCGACTGGTTGGGTCTCCGACACTGTCTGCGCCATCTGCAGTCATCTCCTCGGAAGGGCCGGCTGTTCGGCTTCGATGTAGATTGCATACCGTATGGTGTAGTCGTAGTCTTATCGCACGCCACGGTGGTTGTCCAGAGCTCGCCCCCAGGAGGCTGCGATGACGATTCACGACGATCTCGACCGGACCCGCCAGGCCGTGCAGGCCCTGGAGAAATCCCTGCTGGCGTTGAGGAATCGGCTCGGTCCGCATCTCGACGTACTGCGGCTGATGGACGATTTGGAGCGGTGTGCTGCGGACCTGAGCCGCCTCGAGCAGCAGCTCCGCGCGCCGGGCAGGCATGAACTGGTAGTGATCCCGGACGGGGACTACGAGCAAGGATTCTGGGCCGACGTCGAGCACGAGGGCCTGGGCGCACCCGGCCGCCGCGCACCGTGACCGGTCATGGTGCCTCCCGGCCCGGAGCGAGGACGGAAGGCCGGGAGTCACCGCCCCATGGCCCGCTGCGCCGGAGGCACCGCATTCAACACAGCGAGACACTGTTTAAGTAACTGCCGTAGGCGTACGTCGCGGTCACCGTCCGGACACCGGGCGGTGACCGCGACTGCTTCCGCCGCTTGTTCGGTGGCGACGAAGGTCCGGTAGAACGGCTCACTCCAGCCGAACCGGCCCAGGAGCGGCAGCCACCAGCGCGCCGCCCCGGCGGGCTCCTCCCGGCCGGTCATCAGATGAAGCGCGGTCTGGTGGGCGTTAGCCAGCCGGATGCGCTCGTCCTTGGTCATCTCCCCGCCGGCCAGAGCGGTCGACCCACAGAGCGCGACCACTCGGGCGGAGGGCTCGAAGCCGGGCTGCGCAGTCCCGACGAAGCTCGAGGCGAGCGGGAGCAGAGCTCGGCGTCCCGCCGAGCTGCTGTGATCGTGAACGGCCCTGGCGACCGCACTCAACGTCGGATGCACGCTGGTCGGACGATCCGTCCACGGTTCCCGGGCGACTTTCGACACCAGTTCCATCACGCAGGGTTCGGGCCGGACGACCCGTCCGTAGCCACTCATTCGCCCGACCCGGCAACCGGCGTACCGAGTTGGGGCCGGACCGGAAGCGCGGGCCGTCCGGGCTGTTTCAGGAGCCGCACGCCCAGAGCGGTCAGGACGCCGAGCAGCCCGGCGCCGAGGAACAGCGGCCGGTAGCCGACGGCGGCCACCACCGACGCGGCGACTCCGACCCCCAGCAGGCCACCGGCGGCCTTGGCGGAGTACAGGATCGCCTGGTTCTGCAGCAGGCTGTTTTCGCCGAAGAACTCCAGCACGAGGTTCGCCATGATCGCGTAGAACGCACCACCACCGAGTCCGGCGAACATCGCGCACAGCACGAACGCCCACCCGGCGCCGGCCTCACCGGCCGCCACCAGCCCGACGTGCGTGAACCCCTCGATCATCAGTACGGCGGCCAGCACCCGGCGCCGGCCGAACCGGTCGGACAGGTGCCCGGCGAGCGACCGCGCGAGACCGTTGACCGCGGCAAGCATCCCGGCCGCGAACCCGGCCACTGCGAGTCCCAGCTCCGCGGTGACGGCATAACTCACCACGAACGCGATGCCGAACAGGGACAGCGCCGTACTGATGGCCAGCAGCAGCCACATCAGCGGCAGCGCACCGGTGCGCATCGCCTCGGCGGGACGGTAATGCCGGACCGCGGGCAGGTTGTGCGGGATGCTGCGGTTGAGTTTGCGGTCGATCGCCCAGGCCTGCGCGTCGATCTCCGCGGGCCACCAGTGCCGCGGCGGATCCTTGAGCACGCCGCCGGCGATCAGCACCACGAGTACGGCGACCAACGCCGTGATGTCGAAGACCGCCCGATGCCCACCCGGCGACTGGAAGATCGTCAGCAAGGCGATGCTCGGCACCGCGCCGATCGCGAAGCCACCGGTGACGAACCCGATGGTCGCGGTCCGCCGGTCCGGGAACCAGCGAGCCGCGGTGGTGATGCAGGCGGCGTAGACCAGTCCGGCACCCGCACCGCCGAGGATCGCGTAGCCCAGCACGACGAGCGCGTAGCTGTCCGCGTGGGCGAGCGTCGCCAACCCGATCGCGCCGAGCAGGCCACCGGCGACCACGAGCTGGGTCGGCGTCGCCCGGCGTACGCGTTGGGCCCAGGCGGCCGGGATGGCGATCAGCGCCTGGCAGGCGACGAAGACCGCGAGCAGCCACATCGTCGCCACGGCACCCCAGCCGCGCCCGTCCTGCAGTCCGAGCGCGGCGGTGCCGAAGGAGTACTGCAACGGGCTGATGGCGACCATGCAGGCCCAGGCGGCCCACAGTTGCCAGCGCCGGGAGTGGCCGGTGAGGTCCCGGGCATCTTCGCCGATCCGGTAGCGCCGACCGTAGACATCGCGCACGTCCCGGGGCGTTGGAGTGGCGTGGTTCATCGTCGCCTCCTGACTACTGCATACCGTATGGAACTTTGGTACTCCTCCCGAAGACCCCTGTCCAGACCCCACGTGTTGCGATCGAGGTCTTGTGACCGGTGTGCATACAGCATACAGTCGCCGATAACCCTGATGAGGAGGCGCAGCCGTGGACCTGATGGAGTACCAAGCCAAGGAGCTGTTCGCCCGGTACGGCGTCCCGGTGACGCTCGGCCGGGTGATCGAGGACCCGGCCGACGCGGCCACGGCCGCCGAGGAGCTGGGCGGCCGCGTGGTGGTGAAGGCCCAGGTGAAGACCGGTGGCCGGGGCAAGGCCGGCGGCGTCAAGCTGGCCGGCTCCCCCGCCGAGGCCGTGGACAAGGCGGGCGAGATCCTCGGCATGGACATCAAGGGCCACACCGTCCGCCGGGTGCTGCTGGCACCGGCCGCCGACATCGCCGAGGAGTACTACTTCTCCTTTCTGGTCGACCGGGCCAACCGCGACTACCTCTGCATCGCCAGCACCGAGGGCGGCGTGGAGATCGAGGAGGTCGCTCACACGAACCCGGACGCGATCGCCAGGGTCGCGATCGATCCGGCCGTCGGCGTGGACGACGCGAAGGCCGCCGAGATCGTCGCCGCCGCGGGCTTCCCGGCCGGCGCGGAGGACGTCGTCCGGAAGCTGTGGGACGTGTTCGTCGCCGAGGACGCCTCGCTGGTCGAGGTGAACCCGCTGGTGAAACTCGGCGACGGAACGCTGGAGGCACTCGACGGCAAGGTCAGCCTGGACGACAACGCGTCGTACCGGCACGCCGACCACGCCGGGTTCGAGGACAAGGCGGCCGCCGATCCGCTGGAGGCGGCGGCGCAGGACAAGGGCCTGAACTACGTGAAGCTGGACGGCTCGGTCGGGATCATCGGCAACGGCGCCGGCCTGGTCATGTCCACCCTCGACGTGGTCGCGTACGCCGGTGAGGAGTTCGGTGGCGTGAAGCCGGCGAACTTCCTCGACATCGGGGGCGGCGCGTCCGCCGAGGTGATGGCCAACGGTCTCGGCATCATCCTCGGCGACGCCCAGGTCCGCAGTGTGTTCGTGAACGTCTTCGGCGGCATCACCGCCTGCGACGCGGTATCGAACGGGATCGTCCAGGCGCTCGCCGTACTGGGCGACAAGGCGGACAAGCCGCTGGTGGTCCGGCTGGACGGCAACAACGTCGACGAGGGCCGCCGGATCCTTGCCCGGGCCAACCATCCGCTGGTGACCGTGGTGGACACGATGGACGGCGCGGCCGCCCGGGCCGCCGAACTCGCCGCACAGAACTGAGAGGCTAGAGATGGCGATCTTCCTGACCGAGCACAGCCGGGTCATCGTGCAAGGGATGACCGGGTCCGAAGGACAGAAGCACACCAGCCGGATGCTTGCCGCAGGCACCACCATCGTCGGCGGCGTCACCCCCGGCAAGGGCGGCCGGTCGGTCGACTTCGCGAAGCGGTCGATCCCGGTCTACGGCTCCTGCGCCGAGGCGGTGAAGTCGGCCGGCGCCGACGTGTCGGTGGTGTTCGTACCGCCGCGGTTCACCAAGGGCGCGGTGCTCGAGGCCGTCGACGCGGGTGTCCCGCTGGTGGTGGTGATCACCGAGGGCGTGCCGGTACACGACACCGCGGCCTTCTTCGCGCACGCGGCCGCCGCCGGCACCCGGATCATCGGACCGAACTGCCCCGGCATCATCAGTCCCGGTCGCGCGAACGCGGGCATCATTCCCGCCGACATCGCCGGTCCCGGCCGGATCGGGCTGGTCAGCAAGTCCGGGACGCTGACGTACCAGATGATGTACGAACTGCGGGACTTCGGGTTCTCCACCGCGATCGGGATCGGCGGTGACCCGATCATCGGGACCACCCACATCGACGCGCTGCAGGCGTTCCAGGACGACCCGGACACCGACGCGATCGTGATGATCGGCGAGATCGGCGGCGACGCCGAGGAGCGGGCGGCGGCGTTCGTCAAGGAGAACGTCACCAAGCCGGTCGTCGGCTACGTGGCCGGCTTCACCGCCCCCGAGGGCAAGACCATGGGCCACGCGGGCGCGATCGTCTCCGGCTCCGCCGGCACCGCCGCCGCGAAGCAGGAGGCCCTCGAAGCGGTCGGCGTGAAGGTCGGCAGGACCCCGTCGGAGACCGCCCAGTTGATGCGCGCCGTGATGGCTGTCGAGGAGGTCGCGGTATGAACGGGCGGAGCGGGTTCATCATCGAGCACAGCCGGCTTCGTGCCTCAGCTGCGCCCGGAGAGAAGCGGGGACGCGGATGAGCCGGATCGGCTTCATCGGTCTGGGGATCATGGGGTCGCACATGGCGGCCAACCTGGTCCGGGCCGGACACTCGGTGACCGGGTACGACGTCGTACCGGCGGCTGTGGACCGGTTGGCGCAGGCCGGCGGCAAGCCGGCCGCGGACCTCGCCGGTGCGGTCGACGGCGCCGAGGTGGTCATCACGATGCTGCCGGACTCGCCGCAGGTAGCAGAGGTGGTGCTCGGTCCGAACGGCGTGCTCGCCGCGGTCCGACCCGGCGTGCTGCTGATCGACATGAGTTCGATTGCGCCGGAGACGTCGCGTGAGATCGCGACCGCCGGTGCCGAGCGCGGCGTACGCGTGCTGGACGCGCCGGTGAGCGGTGGCGAGCAGGGCGCGATCAAGGCGTCGCTGTCGATCATGGCCGGCGGTGACGCGGCGGACTTCGAGGCGGCCAGGCCGATCTTCGAGGATCTCGGCCGGACCATCGTGCACGTCGGCGGGCACGGCGCCGGCCAGACCGTGAAGGCGGCGAACCAGTTGATGGTCGCCGGCATCATCGGCCTGGTCAGCGAGGCGATCGTCCTGCTCGAGGCCTCCGGCGTCGACGGCGAGCGCGGCCTGGAGGTGCTCGCCGGCGGGCTGGCCGGCAACCGCATCCTCGACCTCAAGTCGACCACGATGCTGGCCCGTCGGTTCGAGCCCGGCTTCCGGATCGACCTGCACCACAAGGACATGGGCATCGCGCTCGCCTCGGCCCGCGCGGCCGGCGTCGCGCTCCCGCTCACCGGAGTGGTCGCCCAACTCGTGGCCGCGGCCCGTGCCCAGGGTCACGGCTCGCTCGACCACTCCGCTGTGCTGAAGGTGGTCGAGCAGCTCTCAGCGCGCTGACCTGCGCGGCGGCGCCGTACTGCTCCTGACGACGAGTTTGGTGGGTACGGCGACCGGGTCGTGGTGGTGTTCGCCGGCTTGGATCTCGCGGATCAGCGCGTCGACGCTGAGCCGGCCGACATCGGCGAAGTTCTGCCGGACGGTGGTCAGCGGGGGCCAGAAGTGCGCGGCCTCCTCCATGTCGTCGAAGCCGACCACGCTGATGTCGTCCGGCACCACCCGGCCCTGCTCGTGCAGCGCGCGCAGCAGCCCGAGCGCCATCTGGTCGTTCGCGACGAACACGGCGGTGACGTCCGGGTTCGCGGCCAGCTGCCGGCCGGCCTCGTACCCGGACCCGGCCGACCAGTCGCCGTCCAGCACCGGCGGGACCTCGCAGCCGCGCTCGGTCAGCGTCCGCTCCCACGAACGCCGGCGCCGGTCCGCGGCGAACGACGTCGGCGGGCCGCCGAGGTGCCAGACCGTCTTGTGGCCGAGGCCGAGAAGATGCTCGGTGGCCTGCCGGGCGCCCTGGGCCTGGTTGGTGTCGACGATCGGGTAGTCGTAGTGGGCGCTGGAGTCGACGACGACCACCGGCAGCCCCTCCGGGAGCCGGACCCCGGCCTCGTCCAGCGTGTGCGCCTCGATCAGGATGATCACGCCGTCGACCGCCTGCTCCCCCAGTTGGCTGAAGGCGTTCGTCACCGCGCGCTGGTTGACGTCGAGCACCGGCAGCAGGTTGATCGCGTAGCCGCTGATCGTGGCCGCGGCCGCGACGGCGTCCAGCGTCCGCGTCGTACCGAAGCTGGAGAGCTCGAAGACGATCGCGCCGATGCTCCGGAACTGCCCGTTACGCAGCGCCCGGGCGGCGCTGTTCGGCCGGTAGCCGAGCTCACGCATGGCGGCCCGGACCCGGTCCCGGGTGACCGCGTCGACGTTGTGCCGGTCGTTCGCGACCCGGGAGACGGTCTGTCCGGACACGCCGGCCAGCCGGGCCACGTCGGCCATCGACGGGCCGCGCCGCCGCCGGACCGGCGACTCCTCCGCTGACATCCGAATCCTCCTCGCCTGTGCCGGCAGTGTAGACATGTTGACGTAAACACGCTACCGTCTCGGCGACCGATGTTGACGTCAACATCGCGTGTCGGCGACAAGTTTCGAAGGAGGCCGGCGGAGGGATGAGCGCGTCCGTAGCACTGCGCCGAAGGCGTGGGAGGTTCCGCCAGGACGGAAAGGGCTGGGTCTTCGTCGGCCCGTTCCTGGCCGTCTTCGCGCTCACCTTCCTGGCCCCGATCGGGTACGCGATCTACCTGAGCCTGTTCCGTGACCAGGCGTTCTTCGGCGGCACCGTGTTCGTCGGCCTGGACAACTACACCGAGGCGCTGCGGGACCCGAAGTTCTGGGAGGCGTTCGGCCGGGTCGCGGTGTTCCTGGTCGTCCAGGTGCCGTTGATGCTGGTCCTGGCGCTGCTGGCCGCGCTCGCGATCGACAGCGCCCGGCTGCACGCGGCCGGCTTCTTCCGGATCGTGATCTTCCTGCCGTACGCCGTACCCGGTGTGGTCGCGGTGCTGATGTGGGGCTACATCTACGGCGACAACTTCGGCCTGGCCGCCGACCTGAACGATCTGCTCGGCACGACCGCGATCCAGCCGCTGAGCGGCAGCTGGATGCTGCCGTCGATCGCCAACATCGTCACCTGGGAATTCGCCGGCTACAACATGCTGATCTTCTACTCGGCGCTGCGCACGGTGCCCGGTGAGCTGTACGAGGCGGCCGCGATCGACGGGGCCGGGACGTTCCGGACGATCCGGGCGGTGAAGCTGCCGGCGCTGCGCGGCGCGATCGTGATCGCGACCATCTTCTCGATCATCGGCAGCTTCCAGCTGTTCAACGAGCCGAACATCCTGCGCACGCTGGCGCCGAACGTGATCACCACGTACTACACACCCAACATGTACGCCTACAACTTGTCCTTCGCCGGCCAGCAGTTCAACTACTCCGCCACGATCGCGATCGTGATGGGCGTCATCACCGCGATCATCGCGTACGTCGTCCAGCTCCGCGGCTCCCGGGAGGCATTGTGACGACCACCGTGGACACTCCGCGCGTCGTGAAGGCCACGCCACGCACCAGGAAGAGGTCCGCGACCTCGCCGCTGCGGCCGAAGCGGTCGCCGCTCCTGACCGGGGTGATGGTGCTCTACCTGATCTACACCCTGGTCCCGCTGGTCTGGCTGTTCATCAGCGCGACCAAGACGCAGAACGACCTGCTCTCCAGCCCGGGACTCTGGTTCGGCCAGAGCTTCGCGTTCTTCGACAACATCAAGGACACGCTGACCTACAACGACGGCATCTTCCTGCGGTGGCTCGGCAACACCGTGCTGTACGTCGTGGTCGGGGCCGGCGGTGCGACGCTGCTCGCGACCGCGGCGGGCTACGGCCTGGCGAAGTACAAGTTCGCCGGCCGCCGGGCCGTGTTCGCGGTGCTGCTCGGCGCGGTCGCCGTACCGGGGACGGCGCTGGCGGTGCCGACGTTTCTGATGTTCTCGAACCTGGGGCTGACGAACACCGTCTGGGCGATCATCATCCCGTCGCTCGTCAGTCCGTTCGGCCTCTACCTGATGTGGGTGTACGCGACCGACGCCATCGCGGTGGAGCTGCTCGAGGCGGCCCGGATCGACGGCGCGGGCGAGGTGCGGATCTTCTTCACCGTCGCGCTGCGGCTGCTTGCCCCCGGCATCGTCACGACGCTGCTGTTCGCGGTGGTGTCGACCTGGAACAACTACTTCCTCCCGCTGATCATGCTCAGCAAACCCAACCTCTACCCACTCACGGTCGGGCTCACCCAGTGGAGCAACCAGGCGACCGGTGTGGGGGCCCGCCCCATCTACAACCTGGTGATCACCGGATCGTTGCTGACGATCGTGCCCCTCGTGGTCGCCTTCCTCCTGCTCCAGCGGTTCTGGCAGTCCGGCCTGAGCGCAGGCAGCGTCAAGTGAAAGGGAACACCATGAAGTCTTATCGGCGCATCCGGCGACTGGTGGTTGCCGGAGCCGCACTTACGGCCCTCGCGGTCGTGGCCGCCTGCGGTGGCTCGAACAGCACCGGCAGCTCCAGCGGCGGCCAGGCCGCGGGCTCGCCCGAGGCGGTCGACGCCGCGCTCAAGGCCGGCGGCACCATCACCTACTGGAGCTGGACGCCGTCGGCGGAGGCCCAGGTCGCGGCGTTCGAGAAGCAGTACCCGAACGTCACGGTGAACTACGTCAACGCCGGGACCGGCAACGACCACTACACCAAGCTGCAGAACGCGATCAAGGCCGGCTCGGGCGCTCCGGACGTAGCCCAGATCGAGTACCAGGCGTTGCCGCAGTTCGCGCTGCCCGGCTCTCTCGTCGACCTGAACCAGTACGGCTTCAGCCAGTACGAGTCGGCGTACACGCCGTCGACCTGGGCCGCCGTGCACGCCGGCGGCGGTCTTTACGGCCTGCCGCAGGACTCCGGCCCGATGGCGCTGTTCTACAACAAGGAGGTCTTCGACAAGTACGGCATCGCCGTGCCGAAGACCTGGGACGAGTACGTCGCCGCGGCCAGGAAGCTGCACGCGGCCAACCCGAAGGCCTACATCACCAACGACTCCGGGGACGCCGGCTTCACCACCAGCATGATCTGGCAGGCGGGCGGGACGCCGTTCAAGACCGACGGCAAGAACGTCACCATCAACCTCCAGGACGACGGCTCGAAGAAGTGGACCGGGACCTGGAACCAGCTGGTCGAAGGCGGCCTGGTCTCGAACATCCCGGGCTGGACGGACGAGTGGTTCAAGGCCCTCGGCGACGGCACCATCGCCACGTTGCCGACCGGCGCCTGGATGCCGGGTGTGATGGAGGCGTCGGTCAAGGCCGGCGCGGGCAAGTGGCGGGTCACCCCGATGCCGACGTACGACGGTCAGCCGGCCACCGCGGAGAACGGCGGCAGCACCCAGTCCGTGCTGAAGCAGAGCGCGAACCCGGCTCTGGCGGCGGCGTTCGTGCGCTGGCTGAACCACGACGAGGGCGTCAAGCCGTTCCTCGCCAGCGGCGGTTTCCCGGCCACCACGAAGGACCTGAAGGACCCGGCGTTCGTCGACAAGCCGAGCGCGTACTTCGGCGGGCAGAAGGTCAACCAGGTGCTCACCGATGCGGCCGGCCACGTCGTCAAGGGCTGGAGCTACCTGCCGTACGAGCTGTACGCCAACAGCATCTACGGCGACACCGTCGGCAAGTCGTACCAGTCCAAGTCGGACCTGAACACCGGCCTGCAGGCCTGGCAGGACGCGCTCGTGGCCTACGGCAACCAGCAGGGCTTCCAGGTGAACGGCTAGTAGATGACCCAGTTCGCGATCGGTGAGTCCGACTTCCTGCTCGACGGCCGGCCGTTCCGAATCCTGTCCGGGGCGCTGCACTACTTCCGGGTGCACCCGGACCAGTGGGCCGACCGGATCGAGAAGGCCCGCCTGATGGGACTCAACACCATCGAGACGTACGTGCCGTGGAACGCGCACAGCCCGCACCCGGGCACCTTCGACACCTCCGGGATGCTCGACCTCGAGCGCTTCCTGCGGGAGGTGGCCGACGCGGGCCTGTACGCGATCGTCCGCCCCGGGCCGTACATCTGCGCGGAGTGGGACAACGGCGGACTCCCCGCCTGGCTCTTCCGGGAGCCTGGCATGGGGGTCCGCCGGTACGAGCCGAAGTTCATGGCCGCGGTCCGGGACTACCTGCGGAACGTGCTCGGGATCGTCCGCTCGCTGCAGGTGGACCAGGGCGGGCCGGTCCTGCTGGTCCAGGTCGAGAACGAGTACGGCGCGTTCGGCGACGACCAGACCTATCTGAAGGCGGTGGCCGACATCATCCGGGACGCCGGGATCACCGTGCCGCTGGTGACGGTCGACCAGCCGGTCGACGCGATGCTGGTCGCCGGCGGTCTGGACGGCGTACTGCGGACCGGGTCGTTCGGCTCGCGGGCCGCGGAACGGCTGGCGACGTTGCGGAAGCACCAGCCGTCCGGGCCGTTGATGTGCATGGAGTTCTGGGACGGGTGGTTCGACCACTGGGGCGGAAGGCACCACACGACCAGTGTCGCCGAGACAGCCGCCGAGCTGGACGCGCTGCTCGCGGCGGGGGCGTCGGTGAACATCTACATGGTCCACGGCGGCACGAACTTCGGGCTGACCAGCGGGGCCAACGACAAGGGCGTCTACCGGCCGACGGTCACGTCGTACGACTACGACGCGCCGTTGGACGAGGCGGGGAACCCGACCGGGAAGTTCCACGCCTTCCGGGAGGTCATCTCCCGGTACGCGCCGGTCCCTGACGTTGTCCCGGCGTCAGGGACCGCCGCCCCGGAGACCTCCGCCGCGCTCGGCTCGCCGGTCCGGCTGCTCGCGGATCCGTCGGGGTGGGGCGCGTGGAGTGCGCACGAGGCGATGCCGACGCTCGAGATCCTGGACGTCCGGCTGGCTCTGTTCCAGGCGTCGATCGACGTCGACGGTCCGGCGCTGCTGACCGTTGAGGAGGTGCGGGACCGGGCGTACGTGTTCCTCGACGGCGATCCGGTCGGTGTCCTCGACCGGGAACGGCACGACCGGGCGCTGATGCTGCCGCGCGGCCGCGGCCGGCTCGAGATCCTCGTCGAGGACCAGGGCCGGGTGAACTACGGGCGGCGGATCGGCGAGCCGAAGGGCCTGATCGGTCCGGTCCGGCTGGGCTCGGCGGAACTGACCGGTTGGTCCGCCTGCGCGATCGACCTCGACGACCTGCCCCACCTGCTGGACGGCCGGACGCCGGATGCCCCCGGCGTCGGGCCGACCGCCTGGCGGGCCGGTTTCGAGGTCGCCGAGCCGGCCGACCATTTCCTCTCCACCGTTGCCTGGGGCAAAGGCATTGCCTGGGTCAACGGATTCTGCCTCGGCCGGTACTCGCGCCGGGGCCCGCAGGAGACGTTGTACGTGCCGGGTCCGGTACTGCGACCGGGCCGCAACGAGCTCGTCGTCCTCGAGCTCGAGGTGACGGTCGAACCGGTCGCCCACTTCGTTGCGCGTCCGTCGCTCGGGCCGCTCGAGCTGTGATGGAACAGGTGGGTCCGACGTCGCTGTGGCCCGACCCACCTGGCTCTACTTCGGCCGGGCCTTCGGCGCCGGCGTGGTCATGGGGCCTAGGCGACGCCGACCTTCGTGGCCAGCAGATCGGCGACCGCATGGACCGCGCGCAGGGTCGGCGCCCGGGTGCCGGTGAGGTCGGCCAGCTCGACGACCGCCGCGAGAATGACGTCGAGCTCGAGCGGCTTGTCCTTCTCCAGGTCCTGGAGCATCGACGTCTTGTGCTCGCCGACGCGCTCGGCGCCGTTGATCCGCTTCTCGACCGAGATGTCGGGGTGGCAGCCGACCGCGGCGGCGATCTCCAGCGACTCCTCCATCATCAGCCGGACCATCGCCCGGGTGCCCTCGTGGGTGGCGATCTCGACCATCGTCGCCCGGGCGAGCGCGCTGATCGGGTTGAACGCCGCGTTGCCGAGCAGCTTGATCCAGATGTCCTTGCGGATGTCCTCCTCCACCGGGCACTTCAACCCGCCGGCGACCATCGCCTCGCTGAACGCCAAGCACCGGTCCGAGATCCCGCCGGCCGGCTCGCCGATCGAGAACCGGGTGCCTTCCAGATGGCGGACGACGCCCGGACCCTCGAGCTCGGTCGAGCAGTAGACGACGCAGCCCACCGCACGGTCGAGATCGAGCACCCGGGTCACCGAGCCTCCGGGATCGACCGACTCGATCCGGCGGCCCTCGTACGGTCCTTTCAGGCCGTGGAAGTACCACCACGGGATGCCGTTCTGCGCGGCGACAACGACGGTCCCGTCGTGCAGCAACGGCTGCAGCAACGGGCCGGCGGACGCGTAGGAGTTCGCCTTGAGCCCCAGGAAGACGTAGTCGACCGGGCCGACCTCGGCCGGGTCGTCGGTGGCGGGCGTCCGGGCCTCGAAGTCGCCGCGCGGGCTGAGTACCCGCACGCCGCCGGCCCGGATCGCCTCGAGATGGGCGCCGCGGGCGATCAGGTGCACCTCGGTCCCGCCGCGGTGCAGGGCCGCGCCGACGTAGGCACCGATCGCCCCGGCGCCGAGAACAGCTACCTTCATCAGTCCCTCCTCGGGCCGGACAGCGTCGGCACAGGGTTCCGCACGTCGGCGAGCTCCTCGAACTCGACCACGTTGTCGATCTCGGTGCCCATGGCCACGTTCGTGATCCGTTCCAGGATCACCTCGACGACCACCGGCACCTGGTGCTCGACGAGCAGTTTCTTGGCGTCGTCCAGCGCGGGCAGGATGTCGTCGGGGTCGAACACCCGCAACGCCTTGCAGCCAAGGCCTTCCGCGACCTTCACGTGGTCGACGCCGTACCCGCCGACCTCGGGGCTGTTGATGTTGTCGAAGGCGAGCTGGACGCAGTAGTCCATGTCCAGGTTGCGCTGCGCCTGCCGGATCAGGCCGAGGTAGGAGTTGTTCACCACCACGTGGATGTAGGGGATGTTGAACTGCGCACCGACCGCGAGCTCCTCGATCAGGAACTGGAAGTCGTAGTCCCCCGACAGCGCGACGACCGTGGCGTCCGGGTCCGCGACGGCGACGCCGAGCGCGGCCGGGCCGGTCCAGCCGAGCGGTCCGGCCTGGCCGGCGTTGATCCAGTGCCGGGGCCGGTAGACGTGCAGCATCTGGGCGGCCTGGATCTGCGACAGGCCGATCGTGGACACGTACCTGGTCTCGGGTCCGAAGGCATTGTTCATCTCCTGGTAGACCCGCTGCGGCTTCACCGGTACGTCGCCGAAGTCGGTCCGCCGATGCAACGACTTCTTGCGGTTGCGGCAGGCCGCCGTCCACTCGGACCGATCGGCCACCGGTACCTGCTGCCGGGCGGCGTGGAGCAGGACCTCGAGCGCCGCCCGGGCGTCCGACACGATGCCGAGGTCCGGCGCGAACACCCGGCCGATCTGGGTCGGCTCGATGTCGATGTGCACGAACTTGCGGCCGGCCCGGTAGACGTCCAGGCCGCCCGTGTGCCGGTTCGCCCAGCGGTTGCCGATGCCGATCACCAGGTCGGAGGCGAGCAAGGTCTCGTTACCGTACCGGTGCGAGGTCTGCAGTCCGGCCATGCCGGCCATCAGCCGGTGGTCGTCCGGGATGCTGCCCCAGCCCATCAGCGTCGGGATCACCGGCACGTTCGTGAGCTCGGCGAACTCGACCAGCAGGTCCGCGGCGTCGGCGTTGACGAGGCCGCCACCGGCCACGATCAGCGGCCGCTCCGCCTCGGCGAGGAGCGCGAGCACCGATTCCGCCTGGGCCACCGTGGCCCGCGGGGTCGCGATCGGGAGCGGCATGTAGAGCTCGGGGGTGAAGTCGATCTCGGCGAGCTGGACGTCGAGCGGCAGATCGATCAGCACCGGGCCCGGACGGCCCTCGCGCATCACCTTGAAGGCCTTCTGGAACGTCCCCGGCACCTGCGCCGGTTCCATCACGGTGACGGCCCACTTGGTGACCGGCGCGGCGATGTCGGCGATGTTGATCGCCTGGAAGTCCTCCTTGTGCAGCTTCGCGACCGGCGCCTGCCCGGTGATGCAGAGGATCGGGATCGAGTCGGCGCTGGCGGAGTACAGGCCGGTGATCATGTCGGTGCCGGCCGGTCCCGACGTACCGACGCAGACGCCCAGGTTGCCGGGTTTCGCGCGGGTGTAGCCCTCGGCCATGTGCGAGGCGCCCTCGACGTGCCGGGCGAGCACGTGCTGCAGTTCTCCCTGGGCGCGGACGGCGGAGTAGAACGGGTTGATGGCCGCGCCGGGCAGGCCGAACAGATGGGTGATGCCTTCGCGGCGAAGGATCTCCACGGCGGCCCGGGCGGCGGTCATTCGGGGCATGCCAGCTGCCTTTCAGTCGGTGGGTGGAATCCAGCCGAAGCTCTCGGCCGTCGTACTGCTCGGCTTGTACTCCAGCCCGATCCAGCCGTCGTACCCGGCGGTCCGGAGCTCGTCGAGGTGCTGGTCGACCGGGATCTTCCCGGTGCCGGGCTCGTTCCGGCCGGGGGCGTCGGCGAGCTGGACGTGCGCGAGCCGGTCCGCGTACGTCGAGATCGCGGCCGTCACGTCGTCCCCGTTCACAGTGAGGTGGTAGAGGTCGGCGAGCAGTCCGATGGCGGTCACCCCGGACGCCTCCTGGACCCGGTCGATCACGGCGATCGCGTCGGCCGCCGTGCGGAGTGGATAGCGGTCCTCCCCACTGACCGGCTCGACCAGTACGACGCCCCCGAACGAGCCGGCCGCGGTCGCGGCCAGCGCCAGGTTCTCGGCGGCGAGGTCGTCCTGCTCCTCCGGCGCGACGCCGTCGACACGGTTGCCGTACAACGCGTTGAAGGCCCGGCAGCCGAGTCGTTCGCCGATGCCGAGGGTGACCGCGATGTTGTCGCGGAACTCGAGTGACCGCCGCGGCCAGGAGACCAGGCCGCGGTCGCCGCCGGGCAGGTCGCCGGCCGCGAAGTTCAGTCCGGCCAGCTGCACTCCGGCGTCCCGGACAGCGCGTTCGAACGCGTCCACCTCGGCGTCGCCGGGCAGATGGGTGTCGAAGGGCCACCAGAACTCGACCGCGCCGAACCCGGCCCGTCGTGCGGCCGCGGGTCTGTCCAGCAGCGGGACTTCGGTGAACAGGATCGAGCAGTTGACCGCGTAACGGGCTGGATGCATGAGTGTCCCACCTTCCGGAGGGGCTTGGTATACCGCATACAGTAGGCGGGAGCCCGAATGCGGTCAAGATCACACTTCTGGCAAGCGCTCGCCAATTTCTGGGAGACTGCCGGGGTGACATCGCCGGGGATGGTGTGGATCGGCGGCGCGCCGGGCGCCGGGAAATCGACGATCGCGCGGGATCTGGCCCGCCGCCGGGACCTGCCGCTGCATCCGGTCGACCTGTGGACCTACGACCACGTCGGCCGGATGCCGCCGATGCGATCGCTGGCCGACGACCTGGCGGACGGGCCCGAGGCCGCCGCCGAGGCGTTCGTGCGGATCTCCGCGACGCGGTTGAAACTGGTCGCCGCGGATGTGCGGGCCCGTGGACTGGGCGACGTACCAGCGTTGGTCGAAGGGCCGCAGCTGTTTCCGTCCATGGCCGATGACCTCCCCGCGGCGGTGTGGTTGGTGCCGGATGGTGAACTGACTCGGCGAGCGCGGGAGAAGCGGTTGTCCCGGGTCGAGGATCCGGAGGGTCGCGCTCGCCTGGAAGGGTTGCTGGCACGGGACGCCGTGCTGGCCGACCTCGTCCGCCGGGAGGCCGCCGACCGCCGGCGGCCGGTGATCGAGGTGCCGGCGGAGCCGGACTGGGCCGGGATCTCGGTCGCCGTCGAGGACGCGCTGGGATCGCTGCCCCGGCTCGCCGCCGGGGACGCCTTGCGGCGGCAGCGGCAGTACGAGAACGCGGCCGCGTGCCGGCAGGGACGGTTGTGGCAGGCGGACCTCGGGTTGGCGGAACTGCCGCCGTACCCGTTCTCGTGTGAGTGCGGGCGGTCCGGGTGCGCCGCCGTGTGGGCGGGGACGCCGGACGGGTACGACGCTCGGCGCGGTGACGGATGGTTGGTCGTCTGCTAGGCTTTTCAGCGGTTGCAGTTTTAGCAGTTCCACGTTCGTTGCGAAGCGCCCGCGGATTGTGATCCGCCGGGCGTTTTCTCATTCCAGACCCAGGTCTGTTGTGGGAGGGCTCGTTGCGGCAACCCGGGCGCCGGCACCCGTCGGGCCCGACCCGTGCCCATCATGGGCCCACAAAGGAGTACAGCATGGCCAGCGGAACAGTGAAGTGGTTCAACGGTGAGAAGGGCTTCGGCTTCATCACCCAGGACGGCGGCGGCGCCGACGTATTCGTGCACTACTCGGCGATCGCGACGGACGGTTTCCGGTCGCTCGACGAGAACCAGAAGGTCGAGTTCGACGTCGCACAGGGCCCGAAGGGCCTCCAGGCGGAGAACGTCCGCCCGGTCTGAGCTTCACCACGGCAGACCCGGTCCTCGTGGGCCGGGTCTGCTGTCAAGTCGTCCAGAGGTACTCGCCGTCGTCCAGTTGGTCCGTCCGGGTGAGTCCGGCCGCCGCCGTGACGGCCGCGGATGCGGCGTGGTCCGGGTGCACGTGGGCGATGATCCGCTCGACGCCCTGACCGTCCAGCCAGGCGACGAGGCCACGCGCGGCCTCCTTGGCGAAACCCCGGCCTTGCCAGTCGGTGCCGATTACCCACGCGATCTCCGCCGTCCGGCCGGTGACCGTCGACTGCACGTAGCCGACCAGCCGGCCGTCGTACTGGATCACCCAGTTGAGCCAGTGCTCGTCCGGGTTGCCCGGTCCCTCGAGTTGCCGGCGGTACCGGTTCTCCAGGACCTCGACCGTCGGGGGTTCTCCTCCGGTGAAGGTGTAGAGGTCCGGGTCCGCGAGGACCCCCGCCATCTCGGCGGCGTACTCGACCCGCAACGGATGCATGACCAGCCGGGCGGTCTCGAAGGTGGTGGCGATCACTGGTCAACGGTAGGAGACGTGGCCTAAGCGCCGGACGGCTCGGTCGCTCCCTCCACGACCGACCCGCCCTGCGCCACCTTCCGCATCCGGGCATTCGTGTGCAGATCGAACTGCGGCCCCCGCTGGTCCCCCACTCCGTACGGCGCGACCCGCTCCTCGTAGTGCAGGTGGTCACCCGCCGCGAGCCCCAGCAGATCCCCCGTCTCCACGGTCTCCCCCTGGCTGACCGTGGGTTCGGACAGGTGGTCGTACAGGTGCCGGATCGCGTTCGACTCGACCACGACCTGCCGGTGCCCGACCTGGACCACCACTCCGGCCAGGGTCGCCCTGATCGGAGTGCCTGGTTCGGTGCGATAGTCGCGACCGGGATGCCCCGCCCGGTCGAACTCGCGAACCACCACTGGGTTGTGCACCGGCGCTGCCATGGTCAGATGGTGCGGCCGGACCTTCAGAAAGTCTTAAAGCCGGGCCGGCACCGCCGGATAGGGTGCCGGCTCGACCTCCAGCTCCCCCATCCGCTGCACGTACGTGCGGTAGGCCCGGCGGGCCTCACCGTGCGCGCCACTCGCCTGGAACGCCGACACCAGGCCGAGGTGCGCGCGTTCGTCGTACTGGTCGCGCTGCAGGATCCGAAGCAGGTATCCGGCGGCCGCGTCGGGGTCCCGCCGGCCGCGTTCCGCCAGCACTCGCGCCACCCGGACGTAGAGCGCCCGGGCCTCCTCCCGCATCCCCGCGGCCCAGTCGGCGTACACGTCCTCCTCCAGGAAGTCTCCGCTGTACGCCGCCTCCGCGGCTCGGAGCAACCGGAGGTCGCTGGTGTTGAGGCCCTCGCGGGCGTCGTGCAGGAACAGCTCCACGTCGACGGCCGTCTGCTCGCCGTCGAGCCAGATGGTCGCGCGGTCGGCACCGACGAAGTGGTCCGGGGGGTACCGCTTCTCCGGGTCGAGCACGGACCGCACGGTCGACAGGGCCACCGACAGTCGAGGCGAAGCGACCGACTCGTCCTGCTCCGGCCAGAGCAGGTCCAGCAGTTGCACTCGGGCGACCGGGCGGCAGCGGCGTGCCACCAGAATCTTCAACAGATCACGGGCCTTCTTCGACGGCCACTCCCCCAGCTGGACCGCCCGTCCGTTCCGAAGGACCCGGAAACCACCAAGGCACTCGATCCGGACCGGAGCCGGACCGGTCTGCTCACTGGCCGCGAGCGCAGCTGCGGCGTAGCGGGTTGCTCCCGCGGCCAGAAACTGCTGGTGCGCACGCAGAGCCAGCTCACGCCCCTCCGACCCACTGGTGCGCTTGGCAAGCATCAGTTCAGCCCGTGCCTCACCCAACTGGTCGCCCAGCTCGCTGCGAATATTCAGAACCTCGTGCAACACCTCGGCACCGCCGGCCGCGGCGTACAGTTCCAGAGCGTCCGCCAAACCGGCCCGGTCGCGCCTCTTGCGGCACAACGCGGCTGCTTCCTGCGCGGTGGCTGCGGCCTCGGTTTGGTTGCCTGCGTGCAGCGTGACCCAGCCCAGCGCGACCAGCGCGCCGGACAGGCCGAGGACTGGGCCGTAGGCAACTGCCTGCCGGGCCAGTGCGGCCAGCTCGGCGGCGCGCTCAGGCTCCTCGACCGCCAGCACCCGGGCCAGACCGGCCAGCGAGGGCACCAGGGACTGCATGTCCTTGGTCTCCTCGGCGATCGGGATGGCCTCCTCGAAGCAGGCTCTGGCCATCGCCCGGTCACCACGCTCCCGGTAGACCTCACCGAGGACCGACAGCGGCTGGGCGACCCGCCGGGAGTCGAGCTTCTGGTAGAGCGCCCGGGACGCTTCCAGCTCGCCGATCGCCTCGTCCAGCCGGCCCAGCCGGAGCAACGCCTCGCCGCGGTTGTTCAGCGCGAGGGCGCGGAACACCGCGAAGCCGGCCCGGTCCGCGAGCTCGATGGCGACATCCAGCTCCTTCAGCCCGAGCTGATAGTCGCCTTCCGCGATGTGGTGCGAGGACCGGTTCACCCTGATCCGGATCGACTGCAGCAGATCGCCGGCGCGCTCCGCATGCTCGAGCGCCCGAACGTAGTGGTTGAAGTTGCCGTGCGGGTCGCTGTCAATCGCGGCCAGCATGGCGAGCACCGTGTGTGCGATGGCCAGTGCTCCGTCGTCGCCGGAGAGCTTGGCGGCCGCGTGTGCGGCGGTGACCAGCGCCCGGCAGTCCTCGAACTCGCCCCGAAGCCAGTGCGCACCGGCCCACCACGCCTGCAGCAAGGCCTCGTCCGTCGGATGCTGCCCATCGATCCGGCCACGCCGGTACGTCGCGATCGCCACGTCGGTCTGGCCACGCAGGTGATGGATCAGCCCGAGTCGCCAGGCGACCCCGACCGGGATCTCGCCGGCCGGCTCGATGATCCGGTCGAAGCACTCCACCGCGCCCTGCCAGTCGCCGAGCACCTGCCGGGCCTCGCCCTCCAACTGGTCCAGCGCGGGGTTCCGGAGGTCCGCGGGCAGTGCCGCGACTGCTGCGACCACGGTCTCCGCCATGCCGCCGCTGACCATCGCGTGGCCGCGCTCGGTCAGCATGCGCACTGCCGCAGCCGGGTCGACGGCCTGGTAGCAGACCAGGGCGTCCCGGTGCTCACCGATCGACTCGAACCACCGGCCCGCCTCCAGCGAAAGCGCGGCCAACTCCCGCTCGTCCACCGCCAGCCTGTCCTTGGCGAAGTTCCGCACCAGCGGGTTCAGCTCGTAGCCGTCGATATCACCGGCCGAAACGAGTAGTCCGCGTGTCCGGAGTTGCTGCAGGGTCTCCACGCTGTCCGTCAACCCGATTGCCTTGCACAACTCGGATCCGAACCGCGGCAGCGCGGCAACGCTCGCGACCAGGCGCCGTACCGCTGGGGGCTCGGCTGCGAAGACCTCCTCGGCCAGATAGTCGTACAGCGGACCGTCGGACCGCAGTGCCCGTCGGAGACGGCTGCCGCGCTCGTCCGGAGGGACTGTCCGCAGCGCCTCCACTGCCAGCCGTACGGCGGCCGGCCAACCCTGCACCGCGGCCTGCAACGACTCCGCGAGCTCGTCGGTGCCTTCGCCGAGCACCTTCCGCAGTACGGCGAGGGTCTCGGAAACCGTGAACGCCAGAGCGGTCGCGTCGATCTCCAGCACCTGGCCGCGCCCGCGCAGGCGGTCGATGCCGAACGGCATCTGAGTGCGAGAGGCAACGACCAGGTGGAGGTTCGACGGCGCCGTCCGCACCAGACCCTCGATCAGTTTGGTTGCCGGCGCACCCGGATCGATCTCGTGCAGGTCGTCCAGGACGAGGACCAGGTCGTGGCCGAGGTTCTGCTCCAGGGCATCGGCCAGCAGCGCGGCGTACGCGAGGGCTCTGGTCTGCTGCTCGGCGTCGGCGTCCGGGCCGCGAGGGCTCTGCAACTCGGCCGGGATGGCTTCGAGGGCAGGCACCTGGCGGCGGAGGGCGTCGACCAGGCCGGACACCATGGCCGCCAGTGAAGCGTCCTCGGCACGCACGGTGTGCCAGGCACAGGCACGTCCGGCAGCCCACGAGGCCAGCAGCGTCGACTTCCCGAACCCGGCATCCGCCACCACGGTCAGCAACCGGCGCTGGACTCCCTCGTCGAGCAACGCCGCCAACCTGGGGCGCCCCACCGTCCCCGCCACAGATTCCACCGGCTCGTGCACCTCCTCCCCAGTCCCCGAATAGGACAGCACTCCGCACACCCGGTGGCAACCGTGCCGGGCCCGATCTCCCGGTTGAACGTGAAAATCGCCCGGATCGCGCGGGCGGTTTCCCGCGTCGTCCGGGAAGCCACCTCTTGCCGGAACGGCAACGGGAGGTGGGATCCTGGCAAGGGTGGGCCGACACTGGGCGCATGGTGGAGATCGAGTGGAGTGAGGAAGCCGGGCGGCTGCGGGCGTCGGCGGCGAGCGAGGCCGACTGGAACGCGAAGGTGGCCGCGAGCCTCGTCCGGGCCAGCGACCGGGTGGCCGTCGACGTGGGCTGTGGCGGCGGCGGCATGGCGAAGGCGCTGGCCGAGGCCATGCCGCCGGGTACGACGGTGGTCGCGATCGACGCGGATCCCGACGTACTGGAGCAGGCGCGGGAGCACACCGGCGGCGCGGTCCGGTGCGAGCTGGCGTCGATGGACGACGGCGCCGAACCGTTGCGCAAGGCAATCGACGCGCCGGCCGACCTGATCTGGGCCTCGGCCTCGGTGCACCACGCGGCCGACCAGCAGGCGGCCATCGACGCGCTGGCGTCGCTGCTGGCGCCGGGTGGACGGTTGGCGCTGGCGGAGGGCGGATTGCCGGCGCGGAGCCTGCCGTGGGACCTGGGACTCGGTGCGCCCGGGCTGGAACTGCGGCTGGACCTGGCGCAGGACCGGTGGTTCGCGGCGATGCGTGACTCGCTGCCGGGTACCGTGCCGATGCCCTACGGCTGGACCGACGCGCTGACCCGGGCCGGACTCACCGACGTCACCACGCGAAGCATCCTGTCCGAGTCGTCGGCCCCGCTGCCGGCTGAGCAGCGTGACCGGCTCGTCACCCAGCTCCAGCACCGGGTGGACCGGCTGAATCCGGATGCCGCACCCGCGCAGGGGCACGGTCACGGCCACGGACATGGGCACGGCCACGGACACGGGCACGGGCACGTGGAGGTGCAGGAGTGGCTGTCGGCTGAGGACCTGGCGGTGTGGGCGCGCTTGCTGGACCCGGGCGACGAGCACTACCTCGGGCGCCGGACGGATCTGTTCGTGCTCTCCGTGCGCAGCATCCACGTCGGCGGCGCGCCCCGCTGACGGCGTACGAGAGGTACGCCACGCCGCCGCTCGGGGCCGGTGGGCGCGACGCTGTCCGCAGGTCACCGTAAGGTGGGTGCCCATGAACGACCGGCTGGTGTGGATCGACTGCGAGATGACCGGCCTCGATCTGGCGGCGGACGCCCTGATCGAGGTCGCGGTTCTCGTCACCGACTACGAACTGAACGTGCTCGGTGACGGGATCGACCTGGTGATCGCGCCACCTCCGGCCGCGCTCGAGCAGATGGGCGACTTCGTCCGCGACATGCACACCGAGTCAGGCCTGCTCGCCGAGCTGCCGAACGGAATCCCGCTCGCGGACGCCGAGCAGCAGGTGCTCGACTTCATCTCCGGGTACGTGAAGGAGCCGCGCAAGGCCGCGCTGGCCGGCAACTCCGTCGGCACCGACCGGACCTTCCTGGTCCGCGACATGCCCCGGGTCGAGGCGCACCTGCACTACCGCAACGTCGACGTCAGCTCGATCAAGGAGCTCGTCCGGCGGTGGTACCCGCGGGTGTACTACGCGACCCCGGCGAAGACCGGCAACCACCGAGCGCTCGCCGACATCACCGAGAGCATCGCCGAGCTCAGGTACTACCGGCAGACCGTGTTCGTGCCGCCGCCCGGGCCCGACTCCGACTCCGCCCGGGCCGCCGCGGACCTTATCGCCGGCGCGGTCAACGGGTCCACCCCCGACCCGATTTCTGGTAATCGACCATCATCGCTATGATTGCTCAGCCGTCGCACTGAGACGGCAATGGTGGGTGTAGCTCAGCTGGTAGAGCACCTGGTTGTGGTCCAGGTGGTCGCGGGTTCAAGTCCCGTCACTCACCCGAAGGCGAAGGCGACCTGTGTCCGCGGAGAGCGCGGAGCGGGTCGCCTTCGGCATGTTGTGCGGCGTCGCTCCGCTCGCCGCGAGCGGGGGCTCCGCCACCCGCACCCCCTTGCGCCTTCGCTTCGCTCGGCTCCGTGGCAGGGGTTGTCGGGTGGCTGGCCACTGTGGCCGGGGTTGTCAGTTGCTGCTGTGATTCGGGCTTGCGCCTTCGCTTCGCACGGCTCCGTGCCTAGGGTTGTCGGTTCGCTGGCCACTGTGGCCGGGGTTGTCAGTTGCTGCTG
>NZ_SMKR01000042.1 GCF_004348725.1 Kribbella turkmenica | reverse complement strand
CGGCGGATCCCGCGCGTCCGGCACCAACGACAAGGCCGGCTCGATGTGGAACCTCATCCGCTGGGCCAGCCCACGCTCCATGAAGGAAACCTTCGCACCACCCACCGACTACCACTACCCGCACCAGAGATAACCGCGATACGGCGCCCGTCGACTGCCACCGTCGCCGGTCGCAGAAGGGGCCTGAGGCAACGCCACATGCGAATGGACGCCGGGACGGAGGTTCAGAATGGATGGCAGCAAGGAAGAGTCGTCGATCCGAGGGCTGGTCGCACAGACCGGGTGGGCGGCGAAACAGCACCGACGCTTGAACAATAACGACGAGTGTGACCACTGCGGTCAGCAGCTGGACGCGTGCGAGGGTTGCGGTCAGCGTAGGTGTCTGAACTGCGAGCCCTATCTGTCCGACGATTGCCGCTGGGCGCTGTAGTGCCCAAGGCCACACCGCCAGAGGCTGGCGAAACGCTTCTGGTCATTGGAGAGATTCCGGTCGCACGCAGGGTCCGCGCGACCCTAGCCGAGGATTGGCGCGTCGGCCGAGTGGCGAACTTGGTCACACCAACAGAAGCAGAACTGACTGCAGCCTGACGAAATCAGATGACCGCTGCCGCTGTCTTGATCCGCGATGACGTCGTCGCACTTAGCTATGGGCTAGCGCTGACGCACATTGCTCCCGAGCTGCGTCTGATCGCTTGGATCCATTGCCTGCCGACTGGTGCTGGCCGGTACTCGTAGAGAAGCACGGAATCGCGCAGTCGTTCCTCGAGGCGGCGGTGTCGTCGCCACCTGTGACCAGCTCGGACCGAAGCAGCGAGCGGCAGCGGTTGCCATGCTTGCGGCGATTGTTCTCACGGCCTTGCTTACTGCGGGTTGACGGACTGCTTGAGCCGCGGCTGTTAGGTCTCGTGTCCAGAGTTGTCGCACATAAAGGGCACCTGGTGGCCGTCGGCATGGGGCAGCTGGGGTGAGGCTCTGTGCGCATCTGAAAGCCCGCCAAGGATCGTCGTCGGTGTAGTACGCGACAGACACGCGCCACACCTACAGCTGTCCCAGCAACTCGGCGTACCAGTAGTCATTGGAGACGAAAATCTGCGCCGGCTACTCGGAAGCCTCAGACTTCACCGAACTCTTGCGCTGGCCGACGTGGGATCTGACGATCTCGACACACGGTCGTTGCCGGGCCAGGTGTCGTCCATCTTCGCTCACCCGCCGGAGTGTTCAAGCCTTCCAAGGTATCCAGCAAGGATGGCTGCCGACACCCTGCACGACGTGAGAGCTCGTCCCGCTCCCCCCGGGCGCCGTCGATGTTGCAGCAGTCGAACGCTATGCCCACGTGCAGGATGCAATCGACGACAGCTCCACTCCTGGGCATCCGAGCACGAGCCCCAACCCAGATTCGGCTCGTTGGGCGCCGCCATCCTCGAACCACAGGTCGTACCTGCCGACGCTGACGCGGTCATGCGGCGAGCTGAACCGGCGCGGGTTGCCATTTTGATGCACTCGGAGCTCTTGTCAATCGACCTAAGGCGTAATACCTTACGTATCATAACAGAACGTGACATGACAGTGAAGGGCGGTGACGGATTGTGACAGTAACTCTCAGCGACAGCCAGGTCCGTTCCGCGGTGTCGATGCCGGAGGCGATTGCCGCGGTCCGCCGCGGGTTTGTCGACCTTGCCAAAGGTGAGTTCGAGATGCCGAGCCGTATCTCGCTGCGCCAGGGGCGGTTTCTGGTGATGTCCGCACATCACCGGCCCACCGCCTCAGCGATCGTCAAGACGGTCAGCGTCAACTTTCATCGGGCACCGTCCATTGCGGGCAGTGTGGTCTGGTCCGAGACTGCGCATCCCCAGCAGCTGATCGCCGACGCCGCTGCGATCACCACACTCCGCACCGGAGCGGCTGTCGGAGTGGCAACTGATCTGCTCGCGCCGGCCGACGCTGGTGTGCTCACGATGATCGGGGCCGGTGCTCAAGCCCCTGACCAGATTCGAGCGGTGCACTCCGTACGGCCCCTGCGGCGGCTGACGGTGGTCGACGTTGATCCTGCCCGCGCCCAAGGGCTCATCCGCGTGCTCCGGCCAGAGATGCCGGAAACCGAACTACGTGTCGGCGTCGACCTGGCCACTGCTCTCGGCGACGTGGAAATCGTGTGCTGCGCCACAAACGCGGCGGAGCCGTTGTTCGAAGCATCTGCGCTCCCGGACAGCGTTCATGTGAATGCGATCGGCGCGTACAGGACGACGATGCGCGAGCTGCCCGACAAGTTGCTCAGGTCGAGCTCGGTCGTGGTCGACGATGTGCAGGCGGTACTCGAAGAATCCGGCGAGATCGTACACGCGATCTACACCAAGGCGATCACACCCGAGGCGCTGACCAGCCTCGGTACTGCGCTCGTCGAAGCCCGTGACCACGGTCCACGAACCGTCTTCAAGACCGTGGGGGTCGCGATGCAGGACTGGGCGATCACCAGCCTGCTCGCAAACAAGTTTCTTGGCTAATCAGCCTCGGGGGCACCACAGCACGCCGGCAGACCGAGCCAGTTGATGGGCACGCCGGCGGTGATCTCAAACGGAGCACGCCATGGACAGTGAAACTCACAGCGAGTCAGCCAGGCCCACGGATGGGCGGACAGGGCTACTGACTGCGCGACGCACCACGCCAAGACAGGCGTTGGCGGCTGGTGGTGTTGGCCACATGCTCGAATGGCTCGACTTCGGCATCTACGCCTATGTCGCGGCCATCCTGGCGAAGAACTTCTTCCCGACGAGCGATCCGACGACCGCACTTCTGGCATCGTTCGCGACGTTCGGTGTCGGCTTCGCCGCCCGCCCGGTGGGAGCCGTGGTCTTCGGCCGCCTCGGTGACGTGCGAGGTAGACGAATGGTTCTTCTGACCACCTTGACCTGCATGGCGGTCGGCACCTTCGGTATCGCCGCGCTGCCGACCTACGAGTCCATCGGCATCCTGGCTCCGATCCTGCTGGTCTGCTGTCGGCTGCTGCAGGGGTTCTCTGCAGGTGGCGAGGCGACGACCGCGACGGCGTACCTGGTCGAGTGGGCACCTGCGCACCGTCGTGGACTGTACGGGTCGTTCCTGCAGATCGGCAGCATCGCGGGCTTCCTCGGAGCAACACTGATCGTCGCGGCGGTCTCGACAGCTCTGGGCAAGTCGGCGATGCAGGACTGGGGCTGGCGGCTGCCGTTCGTCGTCGGTGGTGTGCTCATCGTCGTTGGCTACGTCCTGCGACGGAGGGCGGACGAGACTCCCGAGTTCACCGCCGCACAGGACGCCTCGCGTCGGGAAGACTCCAGGCCCGATGCGTCGACGGTTGTTCCGCCGACCTCCGGAACAGCAGTCACCAGGATTGCGCGGGCGTTTGCGCTCACCGCGTTTTGGTCGGTGTCGTTCTACTTCTTCCTGACCTACATGCCGACGTATCTCTCGCGCGAGTTCGGACTGGAAAGCACTGCAGCACTGTGGATCACGTCGGCCGCGATGCTGTGCCACGTCGTCCTCGTGCCCGTCGCGGCCTTGATGTCAGACAGGTTCGGCCGCAAGCCCTTGCTCATCGCTGGGTGCATCGGCTTCATTCTGCTGCCGATCCCCCTCTTCGCAGGACTGTCGGCTGACAGCCCACTGTTCGCGGTCTTCGCTGCCGTCTTCCTGGTCGGTGCCGTTCTCGCGCTGTACGGCGGCGCGGCGCCGGCCGCGCTCGCGGAGTACTTCCCGGTCGAGAGCCGCTCGACCGGGATGGCCATCGGGTACAACCTCGCCACTGTTGTCTTCGGGGGCTTCACCCCGTTCATCGCGACGTGGCTGATCGAGGCGACCGGCCAGGCGCTGGCGCCTGCCTACTACGTCGCGGTGGCAGCTGTCGGCGGACTCATTTTCGTTGCGCTGCAGCGGGAGACAGCGCCGCTGCGGGCCGGCGCCGCCGGGCCACTCGTGCAGCCGGCTCCTTCCCAGGGCGGCGAGACCCGATGACAACTGACGAGGCGGACACGCAAAGCATCGCGCGGCTCTTTCGCGACAGCGTCATCATCGACGGCTGCGCACCGGCGCTCATGCAAGACATGCGCACCTGGCGTCGCTACCGCGACGGGGCAGCGACGGCGATCCTCGCGACGGTCACCACGAGCGACGATCTCCCGGGCACGATCGAGCGACTGTCTGGTTTTCATCGACTGGTTCGTTCGAACCCCGATGAACTCATGATCGCCGAGTCTGTGGCCGACATCGAACAGGCGAAGCAGGACGGCAAGCTGGCGCTGGTGCTTCAGTTCCAGAACGGGCGACCATTGGGTCGCGACGCGGGGATGGTCGAGCTCTACCAACGTATGGGCGTCAGTGTCATTCAGCTCACCTACAACCATCGCAACAACCTCGGTGACGGCTGTATGGAGCCGGAGAACGCGGGGCTGTCGCAGTTCGGCCGGCAGGTCGTCCGCGAGATGAACCGCCACGGCGTGTTGGTCGACCTGTCGCACACCGGCGAGCGCACCAGCCTCGACGCGATCGAACACTCTGACAGTCCGGTTGTCTTCAGCCACGCCAACGCCAAGTCCGTCCACAACCACCCGCGCAACATCACCGACGAACAGATCTCGAAGGTCGCGGCCACGGGCGGTCTCGTCGGCGTCTGCGCCTTCCCTGCATTCATCACCGACAAGACAGACCGACCCAGCGTCGATGACGTGGTCGCCCACGTCGACCACGTCGTGCAGGTTGCGGGCATAGATCACGTCGGATTCGGAGTCGACTTCTTCTTCGACGAGGGCTACTGGCCGAACATCGAACTCGGCAACTGGTCGCCCGGTGACTGGCCCGAGCCACCGTGGCACTACCCGCTGGACGGTTCGAACGCTCTCGACCTCGCCCTGAAGCTCGCCGATCACGGCTACAGCCAAGCCGACATCGGCAAAGTCATGGGCCGGAATCTCCTGAGAGTCCTCGCCGAGGTCGCCCGCAACACCTGAGAAGTATCCACGCGCGCCACAGAACGGAAGCAGCTCTGCGGCCGCCGGACCAACACGCACGACAAGCTCGGGGCGAGAAGAGGAGTTCAACATGCCCGAAGTCCGATCCAACCAGCGCTTGGCCCCGCCGGGACGTCGCCGACGTCGTCGAATGACCCTCGCCGCGGCGGCCGCGGCCGCCCTGACGGCCGCCTCCTTCGTCGTCGCTGACACCGGAACAGCGATGGCAGGAACCGCACCAGAGATTCGCGTCCTCTCGAACCGAGCCGACCTGGTTTCCGGCGGCGACGCCTTGATCGAGGTTCAACCTCCCAAGCACATCGCGGCCGACCGCATCACAGTGTCCTTGAACGGGAAGGATGTGACGGCGAAGTTCGCCGTTCGGCCAACCGGCCGTTACCAGGCGCTCCTGACAGGGCTTCGCGATGGCCGCAACGAGGTGACCGCACGGGTATCGGGGGGCTCCCGCAATACCGGCGCGAAGCTCACCGTCACCAACCACTCGGATCAAGGCCCGATCTTCGCCGGCCCGCAGGTCCAACCCTGGATCTGCGAAACCGAGAAGTTCGGCCTCGGTCCCGCAAATGGTTCAGGCTGTGCCGCGCCGACACGCTACGACTACTTCTACAAATCCACTGAAACCAACAAGTTCGAACCTTACGACCTAAAGATGCCGCCAGCGAGCCAACTGGTAGCGTCGACCACCACCGACGAAGGTGTCACGGTGCCGTACATAGTGCGCCGCGAGCGCGGTGTCATGGATCGCGGCATCTACGACATCGCCGCCCTGTTCGATCCGGACGCGGCCTGGCAGCCATGGGCACCGCAGAAAGCATGGAACGGCAAACTGCTGGCCTTCTTCCATGCCGGCGCCTCGCTCTCGCACAAGCAGGGCGGACGAGCCGGAATTCCAGATGTGTTCAACGTGCAAAACCTGGGTGATCTGCCGTTGTCTCGTGGCTTCGCCGTCATGACATCTACACTCCTGTTCGGCGCTAACAGCATGAACGACATCGTGCAAGCCGAGGCCCTAACCATGATGAAGGAGCACTTCATCGAAGACTATGGCCCAGTCCGGTACACATTGAGCGTCGGCTGGTCCGGAGGATCGGTTCCGCAGTACACGATCGCGGACAACTACCCAGGCTTGCTGGACGGGATCGCCCCTTGGTGGAGCGCCCCAGATTGGTGGACATGGACCGCGCTCGACGTCAACGAATGCAGCCAGCTCGGCCACTACTTCGAGAAAGCCGATCCACGACTGTGGG
The DNA here is from genome assembly GCF_004348725.1 of Kribbella turkmenica. Lineage (GTDB taxonomy): Bacteria > Actinomycetota > Actinomycetes > Propionibacteriales > Kribbellaceae > Kribbella > Kribbella turkmenica. Next base: position 38,808 of record NZ_SMKR01000042.1, on the reverse strand, counting down.
CGAACCCAGCCGACAAAGCGGCTGTAGGTGGCGCACCGCCGGATGGGTCGTGGTGTGGACCCACGCACAGCCTCTCCGTCAGCACAGATAGGACCAACTTGGACCCGCGGTTTGGCTGTACCTCGTCGGACCCGGAGCCTGAATGGGTCTACAACCCCCAAACAAACACCCGCGGCACTCGCTGCACACTTCAGGACTATCTACGTGGGGTGTTCGCGCCACGCGCGTCGGACGGGTTCGCGATGCGACCCGTCGACAATGTCGGAGTGCAATACGGACTTACTCCACTACTGCGCGGGCAGATTTCAGCCGCTCAGTTTGTCGACCTGAACGCCAAAGTCGGCGGCACCGACATCGACAACAACTGGATTCCTGCTCGAACCAAGGCTGATCTGAGCGCACTTCATACTGCCTATCAAGCCGGCCGAATTGTCAGTGGCCGTCAGCTCGCAAAGGTGCCGATTTTCGATCTCGAATCTCCGGACGGGGTTGACATTCATGCAAAGGTGCGGCCAATGATGCTCCGTGATCGGCTCGTCGCCGCAAACGGCCATGCCAAGAACATGGTCCTCTGGGACGCCAACTCCTTCTCGGAGTGGACGACAATGGCGAGAGAAGCGTTCCTCACTCTCGACCAATGGGTAGCGGGAATCAAAGCCGACGTGAGCAACGCGCCGGTTGAGGTGAAGGTGCTTCGACACAAGCCAACCGAAGCGCGCGACACATGCTGGACGGACGGGAAACCCGGCGCCGAGTGCCGTCCGACTTACTCCAAGCCCCGGATCGTCGCAGGAGGACCTGTCGCCAACGACATCCTCAAGTGTCAACTGAAGCCCCTCGACTGGAAGGACTACGGCCCAATCAAATTCACCACCGAGCAGAAGCACATGCTGCGCACGGCCTTCCCCACAGGGGTTTGCGACTGGACAAAGCGCGGCGTCGGGCAACAGGAGCCGAAAGCCACGTGGCTGACCTTCATGAACGGAACCGGTGGCGACCCACTCGGCCCGCCACCGCGTTCCGAGCCAATCCGGCGGTAACGCAACTGCTCTTCATAGCGTCGGAGGCTGGCGGAGACTGCCGACAATGCATGTCGATGCCAGCCCCCGGCGCGCACGTCAGTCAAGGCAACTGGGCGGAAACGAGGTACCGCAATGACGAGTCTGGAAACCGCGATCGATCGGATCGACGTGTTCAGCTACGACCTGAGCTACGCACACGGGCGCTACGTCATGTCGAAGGACCGGGTGATCACAACGTTGCCCAGTACGGTCGTGCGGGTCCGCACCCGGGGCGGTCTGACCGGCTACGGCGAATCATGTCCCTTGGGTCCGGCGTACTTGCCCGGTTTTGCCGCCGGCGTCCGAGCGGTACTTGCCGAACTGGCGCCACAGTTGATTGGTCAGGATGCTCTCAACCTCTCCCGGCTGAACGCAACGATGGACATGGCCCTGAGTGGACACGACTACGCGAAGGCATCTCTCGACATCGCCTGCTGGGACATCCTCGGGCGATCTACCGGACTACCTGTGGCAACCCTGCTTGGGGGTGTTCACCAAGAGCGATTTCCGCTCTACATCGCAGTTCCCCACGGCGATCCGGCCGAGATGGCGGACTTTGTACGCATCCAGAGGGAAAACGGACTACGGCGCTTCCAGCTGAAGCTCGGTGGTCAGCCTGTCGACGACGCGGAGCGTGCTAGAGCCATCGTCGACGCCACCGGAGACGACGACCTCGTGATCGCGGACGCGAACGGTGGCTGGCGACTCCAGAGCGCCACCATCGCGGCGAGACTCCTGGAGCCGCTGCCGCGGCTGATCCTCGAGCAGCCGTGCCCAACCCTCGAAGAATGCCTCGCCGTTCGCCAACGGACCACCCTGCCAATGGTCCTCGACGAGTGCATCACCGACGTCCAGACCTTGATGCATGCATACAGCAACAATGGACTCGACGGGATGAACCTCAAGATCTCTCGCGTAGGTGGCCTGACCAAAGCCCGCCTTCTTCGTGACCTGGGGGCGACGCTCGGACTGCGGCTGACCATCGAGGACACGTGGGGCGGCGACCTCACGACCGCAGCGGTAAGCCATCTTGCCGCCAGCACTCCCCAAGATGCCCTGCTTCACGCTTCCTTCATGAACGACTGGACCACTGAACACATCGCCGAGTACCAGCCGCGCTCCGCTGACGGGTACGGGAACGTGCCGTCATCGCCAGGTCTCGGCGTCGAGGTAGACGAAGACATGCTCGGCGCACCTGTCTTCAGCGTGGTGGCGTCAGATGGATGTGGACCCTAGCCACGGATACTTGCTATGTCAGGTGTTATACTTAAGGTCTTGCCTCGTACGAGTCGTAGCAGGACTCCGGCGATGAGTCGTCAGTAAGAGAAGAGTGGGCGCATGACCGAGCAAGCGACGGACCTCAATCACGAGCTGGGTGGCGCGACGCTGAAGGCCTCCAGCCTGCGCGACCAGGCACTGCGGGTGCTCCGAGCCAGCATCATCTCCGGCGAGCTCCGCCCAGGCAGGCTCTATGCCCTCGGAACCATTGCCAAGCAGCTAGGGGTCTCCGTCACGCCTGTCCGCGAGGCGGTGCTCGACCTCGCGAAGGAAGGCCTGGTCGAACTCGCGCGCAACCGGGGATTCCAGGTGCGCGCGATGACCGAGCACGACCTCGACGAGATCGTCGAGCTCAGAAGGATGATCGAAGTCGCGGCTGTGCGCTCCATAGCAGAACGCAAGCTGCTGACCGAAGCCCGCGAACTTCGCGCACTGGCCGCAGCAAGCGAGACCTGCGTCGCATCAGGCGACTGGGTCGGCTTCCTGGACAACGACCGCGACTTCCACATGGGAATCCTCGCGCACCTCGGCAACCAGCGGCTCCTCGACCTCGTCGGCATCTTCCGCGATCAAAGCCGTCTCTACGGCCTGGATCGAGTTGCAGGCACTGACATCCTCATGCAGTCGACCCGTGAACACGACTCCCTCCTCGACGCCGTTCTCGAGGGCCGCGGCGACGACGCCGCAAATATCATGGACACCCACCTCCGACACGCACGAGGCATCTGGGCCGGCCGAGCCGAAGACCAGGCCGTGGAGCGGTCGCAGTAGGACTTCCATCCAGTGGTCGGGGCAGACACTGGCAGCGTACGCTCAATGTCGTCGGCTGCATCGTGGCGGCGCAACGATCCTCTCCGCACCCCAAGATCCCAAGTCGCCACAACCTAGGTACGGACGTCGGCTCCGTTGGCGGAGCTGCGTGCCGAACAGGCAGGTGCGACGAGATGACGATCGCCGTGCCGCACGCGGGGGCCCTGTTGTCGTTGCTCAACGCAACGACAACAGAGGCCCGGACCGCAGTCGGCCCCACGCGGTCTCGGTGGCGGCCTGGCCGAGGACCAGTGGACGTTGAGGACTTCGCCGCACTGCTCGCGGACGGCATACAGCTGATCGGAACGTCCTCCAGGGCCCCAACCAGCCTCCCTGCTGCATCATGAGTGGCGGAAGATCATGCGTCAGCGCAGCGGCTCCGATTCGGGTGTCGATCGCTGCTCTGCTGGGCTGGAACTGGGCGGTGAGATTTCCTCGAGCGTCTTGCCCTGCGTCGGGAGTCCGAGCGTCATCACTGTAATCACGCATACTGCCAGCACGGCGGCAGTGAGGATAAACACGGAGCCAAATCCGTGCACCGCGGCGGCGGTGAATGCGAAGGGCGCGGCGATCCCGCCGACGCGGCCGAAGGCAGAGGCTGCGCCCTGGCCGGTTGTGCGGATCTCAGTCGGGTACACCTCCGGCGTGTAGGTGTAGAGCACTGCGTACGTGCCGGTCATGAACAGTGAGAGTGCGGCGCCGCAGGCGATGATCTGCCAGTTCGTCTGGGCCTGAGACAGGAGGACTGCGCTGGCTGTTGCCCCGACTAGGTAGAGCGCGATGACGCGTTTGCGATCGAGAGCATCGGATAGGAATGCCGCGCTGAAATAGCCTGGAATCTGCGCGATATAGATGTAGATGGCAAAAGTGAAGCTCTTGGTGATGGTTAGGCCCTGGTCGGCCAGTAGTTTGGGCATCATGGTGAAGAAGCCGTAGTACGCGAAGGTGATGGCGAACCAGCTAACCCAGGTGACGGTCGTGCGTCGCACGAACCGCGGTGTCCATAATGTTGCCAGCTTCGCCCCGATGGATCTTCTCGCGAGCTCGACGTCTACGGGATGGTAGGTCGAGTCGGAGGCCGGCAGAGGAGGCAGGTCTCTTCCGGTGTCAGCACGTACCGCCGCCTCGAAGGCGCTGACGATCCTGTTGGCTTCGTCTTCACGGCCCTTCGCGAGCAGATACCGAGGCGACTCGGGTAGCGCCCGACGCCACCAGATCACCATGACGATCGGCACAACCAGTATCAATTGCACGACGCGCCACCCGTCGGGGCCAGTAGGAATGACAATCCTGCTGAGGACCGCGCAGAGGACGTAGCCGAAGGCGAAGAACCCGGCCACAGACCCGATGAAGCGGCCACGGTATCGCCCTGGCACAAACTCGGCCAGGTAGGGCGCGATGATGGCGCTTTCTGCTCCGATGCCAACACCGGCGAGAACTCTGAACGCAAACAGGGCCTCGAAGTTCGGGCTGAAGGCTGCCGCGGCGGTCATGAGGGTGTAGACGATGAGGGATCCGATCATCACCTTCTTCCGACCGAACCGGTCGCCGAGCACACCGGCGGCCAGCGCTCCGAACAAATATCCTACAAGTAGGGAACTGGCAAGAAGAGATACCTCGCCTGAGTTGAGGCCCCACTGCTTCGAGACAACCGGGAGAATGAAGGCGATCACGGCCGCGTCGGCGGCGTCGAATGTGTATCCGAGTCCGCCGATGACGAGCAGTTTCCTGTGTGGCCGGCCCATGGGCAGGCGCTCCAGGCGCGCGATGTGGTTCACGATTCAGCCCTCGTAGGAGTAGGTGTCGAGATTTCGTCTGCGGCGGACACGATGCGGCCGCCGAGCAGCACATAGTGCAGGCGGCTGCGTTCTTGGAGAACGGTGATGTCGGTGAGTGGATCACCGTCTACGATCAAGACATCGGCGAGCCGGCCAGGTTGTAGAGTTCCGAGATCCTCAGCGCGGCCGAGGATCTGAGCGTTGGTCCGGGTGCTGGCTACCAGTGCACCCATCGGGCCGAGCACACGCGCCTTGAGTTCGAGTTCCAGCGCCTTGCTCGATTGATGTGCCCCAAGGACATCAGAGCCAGATCCGATCGGAACCTTGTGCGCGAGCAGGATCTTCAGTCCCTCGTATGCATCCGCAAGCACTCTCCTGACCTTTTCGACCTGGTCGGCAGGCATGCCCTGATCGGTGCCGTCGTTCGCCAGCAGTTCGTACGTGGCTATCGTCGGCACCGCGTACGTGCCAGCCTTGGCCATTGCGGCTGCTGCGGATTCATCCACGCAATTGACATGTTCAATGGAGCGGACTCCTGCCTTGACGCAGTTCTTGATGGCGTCGGGATTGTAGGCGTGAGCCATGACATAGGTCTGCCGGGCGCGAGCCTCATACACGACTGCCTCGAGTTCCTCGACGGTGAACTGCGTGTGCGATACATCGTCATTCGGCGACGCACATCCGCCTCCGGCCATGACCTTGATCTGGTCGGCGCCGCGTCGGAGCACCTCACGAGCCGCCCACCGACACGCGTCAACGCCGTCCACGACGTGGCCTAGATGAACCAGTCCATCGGTTGGTCTCTGCGGAAGATGATCGTCCCGGGGACGGAAGTCGCTGTGCCCACCTGTCTGGCTGAGCGGGCCGGTGGAGAGGAACAATCTCGGCGATGGCACCAAACCCGCTGTCGCAGCGTGCCTGAATCCATAGTCCGTGAAGCCAGCGTCTCTGACTGACGTGAATCCGGAGCGCAGCGTCTCGGTCATGTTGCGGAACGTTTGCGCCGCGAGCACCGGTTTGGGATGCCGGTCCAGGAGGTGGATCATGTCGACGGCGGCCAGGTGCACATGACAATCGATGAGCCCTGGCATCACCGTTCTGCCGGCACAATCGATCACTGGGTCGCTGCCCACCGTGACGGGGCCCACGCCAACTTCTGCGATCCGATCGTGTGCTATCCGCAACCACGCGCCGTCGACCGGATCACTGCCGGTGCCATCCAACAGCCGCGCATTCAGCAACCAGAGGCTCGTCATGAGAATCCTTGGAGTTCGGGTACATTACCTGGCCCTCCGTGGGAGCAGGTGTGATCCGGACCCTAGACGCGCAACCGAGACCCCAACCATCGACGATCGCTCCAAGTCGCTGCGCAGCGATTGAACAGGTGCATAATTCGTTGGTGCATGGGATAACGGCCGGATGGATCAGTCCGGCCAGCTAGCCTGGAGACGCATGATCTGGAGACCGAGATGCAGCGTGAGGCGGTCGAACCCGCTCTCGAGCGACAGGCCGGAGAGATTCTCGGCCTTACGCAGTCTGTAGTACAGCGTGCCGCGGTGGACGCTCAATGCAGCTGAGGCTGACTTGACGTCACATCCCGTATCGAGGAAGACCTCGACCGTACGCAACAGGTCAGGGTCACCCACTTCGGCGAGTTGCCGTACACGCGGATCAACCGCTTCTACCAGCGATTGGTCGCCCGGGATCATGGTCAATGCTCGGAAGGCGCCAAGCAGTCGCCACTCTGCGACTGGACCCAACTGCGGCACTGCCGCAGCGACTCGTGCGGCTCGTTCCGCCTGCTCGTAGGACCGAGCCGCATCGGTGAGTTTGGGCACGGAGTCACCGATGCCGGCCACCAGCGCGAACGCCTGCGACGTAACTGACCCTGAGACCGACCGAAGAAGACTGTCGATCGCTGATCGAAGTCCTGAGGCCGACTCGCCCGAGACCGGCTCCAGCAGCACGGCGTGGTCGCCGGCCCAGCAGCGCAGCATGTGATGAGGAGCAGATCGCAGACCGACCTGAAGGCGATGAGTCACACTCTCGGAGAGCTGACCGTACCGGCCACGCACAACGGCTACTGCGACTGTGTTGCCTAGCGCAACTCTGCCGCGGTTGGCCAAGTCCTCGGATGCCACCCGACGTAGTTCCGGTCTGTGGCTGAGCAGATCGAGCAACATCTCTGTTTCGAGTTGCCGACTGCTCTCCTCTTGACGGAGGAGTACTCCGATCCGGTCCGCAATCACCACGATCTCGTCGAGATGAGACTCGTCGAGGGTCTGCGCATCGTCGATGAGCCACAGATAGCCGTACGTCGTTCCCCCGCAACCCACGGGGATGACGACACGGCTCATGATGCCCCGCTCGACATCGGACGGCATCCGCATCGGCCCTGTCGCCGCTCGAAGACCGCGCTGCTCGAACCACATGCGCACCTCCGCCGACGTTGTCCGATGCAATAAGGAGTCCGTCGGATCCAGTCGATCTCTCCGTCCTGAGGGCCGAACACGATCGAGTCCAGCCGCGCATCCGTGAGCGATGTCGGAGCCGACAACCGGCGGCCTACCTCTTCAACGAGTGACTCGATCTCGGATCTCATGTCGCCCTCCACATGTCTCGGATCAAATGATGATGCTCCATGTGCCCTCCCGCGAGAGAGGCGCTGGGGATTGGCGCTCCGCTTCAAGGGCTTCCGCGACAGGTACGAGGCGCTGCCCGGATCACGGCCCGGCATCGTCGGGAGGCTGCCGGCGAGACTTTGCCAGTTCAGACAGAGCACCTTCCGGAGATCATCGCCAGGCTCGGCAGCGGCGCACAAGGCGACAGGCCGCGCTCCAATCCTGGCGAAGTTGCCTGAGCCATCAGGGGACTCGAGCGTCTGCCCTTATGGTCCGCACAGGCGGACCATAAGGCTGCGATGCGTGATCCAGCTGGCCGATGTGCGTAATCGCCTCGAAGGACGAGTCTCGATCCATGCGAAATCGGGCATGGTGCGCCATCCCTTGGCGATAGGCACCCGTTGGACAGGTGTTGAACGAGTAGCAAACGGACCTTAACACCTGGCGATAGTTGCGATCCCCCGCGGGCGAATACGTTCTGCCAAAGCGCGTTTCTAACGGACCCGAGCTCCGGCAACGCCCAAGGAGAAGCCATGAACCGAACCAACGTCCACATCAGACGTCGCCGCCGCGCCGCGGTGGCGACTGTCCTCGCGGTGGCGACAACATTCGCCATCGCGCCCAACGGGCAAGCTGCGGGAGATCCGTCTCGGTCCAGCAGAGGCGAGGTGCGCATCGAGGTCCTCTCGAATCGAGCAGATCTGGTCTCGGGCGGCGACGCGCTCGTGGAGGTCGATGCTCCTTGGCGCAGCGACACCAGGACCGTGAGGGTCTCGCTGAACGGCCGGGACATCACTGAACTGTTCGACCGTCGCCCGAACGGGCGCTACCAAGGCCTCGTCACGGGGCTGCGCGGCGGCTCCAACAAACTCACCGTTCGAGAAAAGGGGACGGGCCGTGGACACGGCGCGCAACTCACGATCACGAACCATTCGCAGCAGGGCCCGATCTTCGCCGGAAAGCAGGTTGAACCCTGGGTCTGCGAGACGGAGCAGTTCGGCCTTGGGCCAGCCACCGGGCCGGCCTGCGCTGCCGCCACCCGCTACGACTTCTTCTACAAGGCTGCCGGCACCAACAGCTTCGAGACCTACGATCCGGCTTCGCCTCCGGCCCGGGCGCGGGTGGCCACGACGACAACTGATGAGGGCAAGACGGTGCCCTATGTCGTGCGCCGCGAACGCGGTGTCATCGATCGCGGCATCTACGACGTCGCCGTACTCTTCGACCCGGACGAGGCGTGGCAGCCATGGGCACCACAGCGTGCCTGGAACCGCAAACTGCACTGGCTGTTCGGTGGTTCCTCCGCGCCGGGCCACAGACAGGGTGGCATAGCAGGAGTACCCAACGTCCTGAACGATCTATTGCTGTCGCGGGGACATGCAGTTGCCTCCTCATCTCTGACTGTAGGCGCCAACAACGTCAACGACGTCGTTATGGCGGAGGCGGTCATGATGGTCAAGGAGCACGTGATCGAAACCTACGGCCCAGTGCGTCATACAACGAGCAGCGGCGCATCGGGAGGTGGGGCCGCGCAATATGGAATCGCTGACAATTACCCGGGGCTGCTCGATGGTCTCATTCCGGAGATGGCCGTCCCCGATATGTGGAGCTGGGGGCCCTTTGAACTAGCCGACTGTGATCAATTAGGCAACTACTTCAACAAGATCTCGCCGCAGCTGTGGGCAGATGCAGACGACCGGGCAGCAGTGAGCGGCACGTACCCGGGCGCAGCCTGCCAGACCTGGGGCTCTGTCGGAAACGGATGGTTCAACCCGACTGTTGGATGTACTTTCATGAACCCGGAGCCAGACTGGGTCTATAGTCCACAGACAAACCCTACTGGCGTTCGATGCACAAATCAGGACTACATGACTAACGTGTTCGGAAACCGGACCTCCGACGGATTCGCTAATCGAGCACTTGACAATGTAGGCCTGCAGTATGGACTCGAGACGCTGCTGCGCGGCGAGATCTCACCCGACCAATTCGTCGATCTGAATGTCAAGATCGGCGGCAGAGACATCGATTACAACTGGATTCCGCAGCGAACCCGGGCTGACGACAAGGCACTACAAGCGGTGTACCGGTCAGGGCGGATTACGTACGGACGGCAGCTCGCGCAGGTGCCGATCATGGATATCCGCCGATTTGACGCTAGCGACGTCCATGCCAAGGTACATAGTCAGATGGAGCGCGAACGTCTGATCGCCGCCAACGGCACGGCCGCGAACCTCGTTTCGTGGGCACAGAATGAGGCCGACCCGGCGCTGTATCGACAGCTGTTTGCCACCGCCCTTACCACGCTCGATGAATGGCTTGCAGGAGTCAAACGCGACACCAGCCAAGCTCCGCTGGAGATCAAGGTGCTCAGGCACAAGCCGGCGAAGGCCAAGAGCACGTGTTGGGAGGGCGGCAAACCATCGGCTCATTGCCTGCCGACCTACCAAATGCCACGGATGGTTGCCGGCGGACCGTTGGCCAACGACATCGTGAAATGCCAACTCACGCCCATTGACTGGGATGCCTACGGTTCAGTGAAGTTCACTGAGGGGCAGAAGCAGCAGTTGCGCCTCGCATTCCCCAGTGGTGTCTGCGACTGGACCAAGCCTGGGGTCGGACAGCAGCGACCCATCGGTGTATGGCAGACGTTTACTGGCACCACTGGCGGGCGACCATTGGCAGACCCACCACAATCCAGCCCGACAAAGCCCCTCGGCTGACGGTTCTCACAACCCAGGCAGGGCTGCGGACCTGGCCTCGGCGCCCGACTCGCCGAGGCCAGGTGCCGCCCCGCGGGCGGCCGCCGATGCAATCGAAGAACGCGTCGATCGCCTCGATGCCGGGCGCTGCCGACGCTTCGACGCTGCCTTGCGGTGAAGGCCGAGGATCGTTGACCTCACTCGAGCTCCTGAGGACCTTGTCGAAGATTCACCGACGTCTCGACACTGGCGACACAAGGTAACCGGGCTCACCCTGCCGCCTGGGACCTCAGAACACCGCCTCGCCAGGATTGAGTCGCATGAGTCACCTCCGCGGTACCCGACTGCGTTAGTCTTCGAGGGTGGCCGTGTAGCCGTTGTGGAGTGCTTGTTCGACTCGTTCGTCGAGGGCGTGCGCGAGGTTCTCCGCTCGGCGCGGGCCGTCCCATCGCAGTCGGATGATGCATTGCTCGGTCATCGCGGTCGCGGATCGGTCCAGGTCGTCGACAATGTCCAGCATGGCGTCGAAAATCACGGGTTCCATCACGTTGAGCTCGAGTTCACCTGCGGCGACGGCGTACCCCACCGTGTGCGCCGCACCGCGGATCCGGTAGCTCAACTGCATCGCGTACTCGGGCACGATGGGATTGACCTTCGCCGGCATGATGGACGAGCCGGCCTGCAGCTCTGGCAGGGTAATTTCGGCGAAGCCACCGCGCGGACCCGACGACCGCAGCCGCAGGTCGGCGGCGATCCGTGCGATGGTCATCGACACCCGGGCCGATGCATCGGCGACGGCGGCGTACGGGTCAAGATGCGCCAACGCGTCGTACGGATCCGGCGTCGGCGTCAGATCCTGCCGAGCCAGTGTGGACACCGTGGCAACGGCTCGCTCCGCAAAGCCGGCCGGTGCGCCGACACCGGTGCCGAGCACGGTTGCGCCGAGCGGTACTGCTCGCAGCGCATCGATGGCGGTTGTGAGTTCAGCTGCGCCACGGAGAATCGCACGTGATTGCGCTGCCAGTGTCTTGTCGGCGGTCAGCCTGACCGCGTCCTGTACGCAGGTGCGTCCCAGGTACGGCGTACCGGCGTACTCGGCAGCCTTCGACATCAGGGCGTCGGCGAGCTCGTGCAGAGCCTCCGAAGGACGGATAGCCAGGGTAAGGATCGTCATAGCCATTGCCATCGGGTAGGTGTCGTTGCTCGACTGCGAAGCGTTGACGTGGTCGTTGGGGTGCACCCGCAGACCGGCCAACTCGGTGGCGCGCGCGGCGATCACCTCGTTGAGGTTCATGTTCGCCGTCGTGCCGCCTCCGCCGACAAGCAACGCTGTCGGGAACTGGTCACTGTGGAGGCCGGCGACGATTTCGTCGCAGGCCGTTGCGATGGCAGCGCAACGCGGCTCGTCGACGACGTCCAGGGTCTGGTTGGTGATCGCTGCCGCCTTCTTGACCAGCGCGTACGAACGGACGAACGCCGGTACGTCGCCGAGTCGGCGCCTTCCATCGTCGAAGTTCTCCAGCGACAGACGGGTCTGGGTGCCGAACAGCATTCTCGAACTCCCTCCCGCCAGCCGACGTCAACGCACACTAGACAGCTCGTGCGACGAGCGGGAGCATTCGTTGCTGTCAACGCATCAATCCATGTCTGGCTGGCTGAATTGTTGCGATGATTGCAACGAGATGGAGTGCAGATGACGACATCAACGACAGGCCGGGTGGCGGAGGGGTCACCTACTCGTGCAGCAGTCCCGGTCATGCATCGCCCACCGCCTTCAGCAGTCGCTCTGCCCGCTGGGTGAGGGCCGCCAGATCGCCGCCGGAGCCGGCGTCGGCAAGCAAGGTCGAACCGATACCGGCAGCCAGGGCTCCCGCTCGCAGGTACTGCGGCGCCGATTCGGCATCGACACCGCCGACCGCGATGAAAGACGCCCCTGGCAGCGGCGCTCGGAGTTCGGCCAGGTAGCTGGGTCCCAACAGCCTGGCAGGAAAGATCTTGACCGCGACGGCGCCGAGGTCGAGTGCTGCGATCACCTCGGTCGGCGTGAGAGCCCCGCACAGCAGCGGCACACCGTGGTCGACAATTCGGCGGGCGCCCTTGGTAATCCCAGGAGTGACAGCGAAGGCTGCCCCTGCGGCCGCGACTTCGTCTGCCTCTTCCGTGGTCATCACCGTGCCGGCGCCAAGCAGAACCTCCGGCCCGAACTCGCTCTGTGCCGCCTTGATCGCTGTGATACCGCCCGGGGTGGTGAGCGATATCTCCAGGGCGGTCACGCCTGCCGCGACGAGAGTACGGAGACAGGACAGTGCCAATTCGGGCCCATCAGCCCTGATGATCGCAAGTACCCGTTGTTGGCCAAGTGCTTCCAGCAAATCCACCTCAGTCCTTCCCACGGTTCGGCGACGCCGTCAACGACGACCCAGAATGGTGGCGCTCCCAAGCGACCCGTCCGGCGAAAATAGTGGCACATCTCCGCCAGGACAGGTCGCCGGAGCAACGTCCTTACGTGAGGGCATAACCTAGGAGGAGCTCGTTGGTGTGACCCTCACAGCTGGAAGATTGCGAGACAAACCGATCGTTGTTCGACCTCCGGCACCGATACAGCGCGATGTTGGGTGCAGCCGGCGGACTGGTATAGATCCAGCCTTCGGTGTTGAGAATTGCGTTGTCCAGGCCCTCACAGCTCGGGTCTGTGGCGACAAATTGGTCCCAACCTCCGACTTGGCAGCTATACAAGGCCCGGGTGCCGGGCTGGCTGGTCGACTGCAGGTACCACGCACTGCCTTCCAGGTTGTATCCGGCCGAGGGCGGCACGATGCTGACCCAATGATCTGTCCCATTGAAGTAGCGCTTGAAGTTGACCTTTTCTGCAGCTATTCCGGTGGTACAGATGACCCTCCTTCGGAGGAATTTTGCTGTTGCCCAGCCTTCCCCTTCGACAACGTGGTTGTAGTAGAGCCAGAACGATCGAAGCGGTTTGTCAGGATGCGTCCCGGTCGTCCCGACGATCGTGGGATACATGTTCCGGTGGCCAGGATCACGAAATAGTGGAACGCGTGGGGCCCAGTCGATCCCGTTTGTCGACGCCGCGATCGACATCTCCTCCCAGACGCTGGCTGCGTTCTGCTGCGGAGTGACCAACAGGTAGGCGTTGAGCATGTCGCTACGGGCGACATTCGGATGTTGCGTTGGCCTGCCGACGTCGATGTCGGTCGAAGCACCTCCGAGTCCGGGCGCGGTCCATGCCCCGTTGAGGTACTTCGACCAGGCGGTGACCTGACCTGCCTGGGCGGCGGAGATGACCGCACTGACCGGTGCACGGGCAACGGACGATGACGTTCTCCTGATCTGTCCCGAAACCCAGAGGAGGTCGATGTAGTGCAAATAAAAGTAGTCGACCCCACCGACATTGACTATCGTGCCGAGCGAACCCCCGATGGGGTGGCCACGGCCGGCCGCATCGGCCTCCTCGTAGGTGACCTGTGGTCGAATGATGGCGCCGAGATCCGTGACTGTATTGGTCGACTCGTCCACGCGGCCAAGGTGGAGCTCGCTCCAGAACGAACTGCCGACACTGAGGTTCCGCTCCTCGTGCAGCAATTGAATTACCGTTCCGGTCGCCGGATCTTCGTAGACCTCCTTACCGCCGATATATGTGAACTCGCTGCCCGTGTTGAGGACGGTGTGCCGGTTAACGCCACCTCTCACCGGGTTTTCGAGCGTGCCCTCTGTCACAGTCGGGCGCTGCCGCAAAGCACCTGTCCCCCCGAGCGCGTCAATGGCGAAGAACCGATAGGTTCCGTCCGCGTTGGGCAGCACCCCCATGGTTCCATCGGGCCAGGCCTGCAGATCCAGCGATTGCCGAGTCGCCGCCGATACGACCTCCTCAGGCGGACCGGTCCAGACCCCCTTGCAGTTACCCGTGTCGGCTGCGAACGCGGGTTCGAGTTGATTGGACGTTGTGAAGGTGACTGTGGCCAGCGCCATGATGCAGGCAGTCATGCCACCGATCCATCTGACCCGGCGCCTATGGGCGTGCTCGCCAACATTCGTACTCAACGATGTCCTCCTGTTCGTGGGCAGGGCGGTGCTTCGAACCGGTTTGACACGTGCAAACTCGTGCTCGGTGCGCGAAGGATGCTCGACGGCGTTAGCAACCCGGTGGATCTGTGGCCTGAACGAGGGGTTCGAACCGGACGGCATCGGCCCGGTGGTGACCAGTGTTGAGGGATGAGAGCTGGACGGCCGCATTGGCTGGGTCGAGGTCGTATGAGCCGAGGACCCGCCACTGTCCGGCGCCAGCCGTCTGGTCGACGGTGAGCATCTCGGTTCCGCCCACGGTGTGAATGACGTAGGTAGCTGCTGTCGTTGAGCTGGTGGTGGCCGGGTACCACACGCTGACCTGGTATCGCCCTGCGGCCGGCAACTCGGGCTTCCAGGTAGCCACCGCCTCGGTTTGTCCCGAAGTGAACCTCGTCCCGCTGCCGAGATATCCGCGCAAGCTTGACGCGCTCCACACACCCTGCTCGCTGTATCCGGCTTGGCCGTCGTCGACCACGATCTCTGCGGACCCGTCGGGCGCGCCGATCGGTACCACCAGTTGCGCTGTTGCGCCGGCTGCAGACAATCGGATTTCGTACAGTCCACCAGTCTTCGCGTCCTCGGGCGCTCGTACGGTGAACGACAGCGTGCGACTGGTTCCCGCAGCCAAGTTGACCGTCACCTCGGCTGGCTCGACCTCCCAGCCGGGTGGGACACCGACAGTGGCGCAGCCGACCGCAGGCGCGGCCGCGGATGCGGTCAGTTGCGCCGACACGGTAGTGGACTGTCCCGGCGCCACGATTCCAGGCGCGGTGACATTGGACAGAGTCGGCGTGACATCGATCGGCCTGAACCGGACTCCGCTCACTCGGTGGAACGCGGCGTCGTCAACCGTGAGACGGACGAAGCCGTCGGAGCCGGCATCGAACCGGAAGGTTCCCAGCGAGCGCCATGTCTGTGGACTGTCCTGCTGGTTGACGACGGCGGCCGTGTCTCCATCGGCGTGATGCACCAGGTAGTCGGCGCTTGTAGTCGTGTCGGCGTTGGACGGATACCAGGCGGCAACCTCGTACCAGCCTGCCGTCCGAATATCTGGCCTCCACGTCACAGTTCCACCGAGCTGACCCTCACCGCTGTATCTCGTGGGACCGCCGTCCCAACCCTTCAGCGAGCTGGTCAGCCACTGCCCGGTTTCGGTGTAGTTGGGCCGGAAGTCCTGGTTGTCCACGATGATGTCGGTGCCCTTGATTCTGACCGACGTGGTCGCCTCTGGCTCGTCGTTGATCCTTGCAGCGATGCGGTAAGCCTGATCCCGCTGCGCTGTTTCGGGAGACCTCAGGGTGAAGGTGTAGGCCTTCTCTGTCCTTCCCGCAACCTTGTACGTGCTGTTGTCCGGCGTGATGGTCCAACCTGGCGGCGGAGTGACGCGCAGCGTTCCGGTGCGTTCGACAGATCCTGTGTTGAGTACCGTGGCGGTCACGGTTGTGGTGTCGCCGGGTTCTGACAGTTCGGTCGGTGCAGCAGAAACAGAGCTCAGCTTGAGTGGGTTGAGAACACCAAGTCGACCAGCGCTCAGCACCGCTTCGTGCGATGTTCCTTCAGTGGTCCATCTGACTCTTCCACCGATATTCACTGTGCTGACTGGAGCATCGTTCGGAGGGGTGACAGCAAAGGTCCAGACAGCTGATCGGCCGGCCGGGATCTGTGTCGGCTGGCTGCCGACCTCGGTGACAGACCATCCCATCGGCACCTCCAACTGGACCTCTGGGGCGCCGATCGTGGCAGACGTGGCATTGAGCACCTCGCTCTGGACCTGCACCGTGTCACCCGGCGTGGTATCTGGTGAACTCGGGCGGATCAGGCCACAAACGGCCGATTCGTCCAGACATTGCCCGGTCACTGACGGCGGCAGCTGCAACGTGGCGGTGTCCGTCTGCTTGTCAGCCGCACTGATCCGATACGTGAACGACTTGTCGATGTCGTCTGTACGAATGGTCCATTCGTTCGGGTAGATCCGATCCTCCTCGTCGTGCCACGTTGCTCCGCCATCTGTCGACCAGTGCAGCGTCGCCGGCGCCTCGGTGTCCGCCTGCACGTAAGCGTCGTAGCCCGTGCGGTCCGGTCGGACGAGTGCCATGGCGCGGGCCGTGCCAATCGGGCTGTTGTCATCGAACCGGTAACTGCTTGGGCCGGAGTCAGCGACGGTCGTCACCGGGGCAGCCGACTTGGGCGTCTCAACGCCGCGGACGATCACGGCCGTGATCCCCTTCGCGGAGACGGCAACCGGCAAAGCTGCACCGCGCATCGTGGCGGTCTGTCGCTGACCGTTGTCCGCGATGGTCTCCACCTGGTACGCCCGGTGCGGCCGGATCCCCGAGATGGTGGGATCAAATCGGACGACGGCCTGCGCAGCCCGGTCGTTCTCGTTGGTCAGGCTTAGGTACAGGCTGTCGTTGCCGTATCCAGTGACCCAGTTCAACTGCGGGTCGGAGACGTGAACGATGCCCCTGGGAAGGAACGGGCGCACGCCGCCCTCTCCGTAGAACGTACCGGGTTGATGGCCGTAGACGTGGTATTTGAAATAGACATAGTCTGTTTCAAAAGCCGCTGGGAAGTCGATCCTTCCACCAGAGCGGTGCCACTGTTCGGTGAACAGGTAATCCATGGCGAGGCCAAGCTGGGCAGGAATGTGGTGGTAGTAGATCGAACTCACCCCGGGCGGGCCCTGGAGAGGGAAGTCCGGCTTCATATTGATCGCCGAGAACTCCCGGTTGTAGTAACCTGGATAGTTGGTGAATCTCCCCACAGTCAGGTTGTGCGCGACGTCGGCCATCATCTGATCGTTCGTGTGACCGGCCAGTCGCAGCAGGAACGGCGCCCAAATTGGATTCAAGACCAGCCCACCGCCTGGATTCTCGCGACCTGCAGCGACTTTGTAGGTGGTCAGCTGCTCGAAGGTCATACCATTCGTGGAGACCATCCAGGCCGGCACTTCCTCCGTCGGGACGTCCTTTCGTGGGTAGCTCCACGTGGCGCCGTCCCCGAGCCAGTTGTCAGTCTGGTTGTCGATCCATGGCCCATCGGGCACCGTGACCGTGCCGCCGGGCACCGGGCGCACCATGCTCTGGGTGACGTAGCGTTTCGCCTCGGTATAGGCAGCGTCCAGCCAGCGCCGCTCGCGCGTCTCCTCGTACAGTTCGAGCAGTTCGATCCAGCCCTTGGAGTAGTTGAACTGGAAGTGGTTCTCCGGGACGTTCGTCGTGTATGCAGGGTCGATTTCGTTCTGGATATACCGATTCGCTTCGGCTCGCGCTTCGGCAAGGTAGGCCTTGTTTCCGGTGAGCCTGTACGCCGCCAATGGCGTGCTGATCGGAGTGCGGTTGTCCCGGTTGGGGCGTTCCGCGATGGACCGCATGGCCAACTCCTGGATGCCGGCATTCGCACCGCCGGTCTGCTGGCTCAACGGCACCAGGGTGGATGCATCGCCGGGGACTGCTCCGAGCTTCCAACGGGTGCGATCTCCGTAGATCGGATTGTCTTTGATCGGCGTCCAGCCGTGCCCGTTGCGTGAGAGCTGGTACTCCACCATCGGTCGGGCCCGTTTGTCGTAGAGCTCCTGGTCGCCGGTGAGCTGAGATGCCGACAAGAGGACGCCGCTGACGGCGGTTCGCACCGCTCGGTCGTTCTCGGTGTCAACGAATCCCTTGGCTCTGTTCCACCAACCGCTCGCTGATGGCTGGAAGGTCTCGGAGTCGTCTTTGGGCGGCTCCTGCATGACGAGGTCAATCAGGTTGTGCGTGGTTTCGGTCAGTGAGGTGTCGTAGACGTTGCGCCGGTAGTCGGTGTAGTCGTACTCGTTTCGCGCGAGGTCCACGTACGCGTCGTACACCGACCCAGTTCTGGCGTATACGCCGAAACTGAATTGCCGCTCCTCGCCGGCCGCCAAGGCAGACAGACGGCCGACCTGGGGCGCGTATACGACCGGCTGAACACCGGCCTGCTCATTGCGCAGGCTCATACCGAACGGTTGGCCGTCCGGCCCGAGCTCGCGCTCGTGGGCAAAAGTCATCGCCTCAGCCGGGGTGTAGACGCCAAGCGTGACGGGCTGGCCACCGATTTTTCGCTCGGTGAGACATGCGGGCGTCATCAACTCCATGGCGCCGAGAGACTCGGAGCCATAGATGACACGGGCGTGCTGACGGGTGCCGCAGAGCACCTCATCAACGCCGGCGGGCGTGGTGATGTCCGTCGACTGATAACCGACCACGAAGTGGTCAGCCCGCTGCGCGGTCAGCGTCCAGGCAGCCTCGGGATTGACGTCCTCCACGGACCATCGCACGCGCAGTCCGTAGCTTCCAGGAGCGGACGACCTCATCTCCACCGTGCGCGCATTGATTCTGTGCAGAGTGTCGAACCCGACCCAGTTCGGCGTCATCGAACTGTAGTAGTCGAACGGCGAACCCCCGGCACCGGTGAAGACAATCCATTGTTCGTCGAACCATCGGTCCGGCTGAGTAACCTGCAGCCACTCGTTGCCACGACGTACCGCGATGTCTCGCAGGTAGGTCTGGCCGCCGGACCAGGTGGCCCGGTAGAAGCGCATTCGATGAGTCGCGCCCTCGATCGTGGCGACCGGCTCGTCGCTCACCGTCAGATTCGGCTTCGAGATCTCGCGTAAGGGCGCCGAGAACACGGCCGCGGTGCCCGCGGCGGCTTGATGGGCGGGCACGAGACCAACCAGCAGGCACAACGACAGCAGCCACGCAAGAAGTGGTCTCACGCGGTGGCGGCTCGGGACGTGGCGGAAGTTCTGCATGTCGTCCTCTTCCAGGGTTGTACTGAGCGCACCACCTACGCGGCACCACCAGGCGCTTCCGTGAGATAGTGATCTACTATATGGATCCTTACGCTATGATGCAGTTTTGATACTCGTCAACAGGTCGGCGTGACCGCTTCAGGTCAATGAGTCGACCAGGCCCAACCCTCATCTGACAGACCCCTGGTCATCGAGCGATGCCGGCCCATGGCCGCGACGGGGGTCCTGTCACGCCGGTGTCGACTGCAAAAAGGTGCCCACTGCCAGGTGGCGGCTCGTCGAGTCCGATCGAGGCGGTGGTGATGATCAGGGTGCCGCCCTGGAAGCACACCGCCGTCGGTCGAGGCACCGGCAGTCCGACGACCGCGAGCAGCTCACCAGTGGGCGCGTAGCGACGAACCTCGGCGCCATCCCAGACCGCGACCCACACACAGCCATCGTCATCAACGACGAGCCCGTCAGGGTTGCCGCCGGAGACCTCGGTGACGACCTGCCTGTCCCCCAACGTCGCGCCGTGCACCTCGATTCGCTCGAGGCGACGGTGTGGCAGCGTGTCGACCAGGTACAAGGCCTCGCCATCTGCGGCGAAGTCGATGCCATTCGACACGGTGAGGCCGTCCAGCGCCGTGGTCACGACGCCGTCAGGCCCAAGCCGGAACAAGGCTGCTCGAGGCTGACGAGGGATGGCTTGTGACCCCGCCCAGAAGCTTCCATCAGGATGGCAAACGCCGTCGTTCATCTGGTCGGCGCCGGTGACCAGACCGGTCACGAGCGGGGTCACCGTCCCGTCCCGCGCCAGATGTGCAAATCCATCGCTTACTGCGAGCGCCCAGCCGGCCGACGGCTCCGCCATTGGTACGGCGACGCCGACCCTGGCGCCGATCTCATACTGGGTAACGTCGGTCAGTGCACCGGCACGGATCTGTCCCCGGAAGACCCGCCCGGCGACGGTGTCCACCCAGACCAGCTCACTGGTGCGTGCGTCGTACCGCGGAGACTCTCCCTGGCGACATGAGAAGCTCGAGAGTTGATCTGCGATGAGCCTAGTTCTTGACGGCACCGGCGATCCCCTCGACGAAGGTGCGCTGCAGGAACAGGAAGACCACGACGATCGGCAGCACACCGATGCAGGCCGCCGCGGCCAGCCCGGTCCAGTCGGTCGTGTCCTGCCCGTAGAAGCCGTACATACCGACCCCCAGGGTGCGCAGATCCGGGTTCCCAAGTGTGAACACCAAGGGAACGAAGAACGCGTTCCAGGCACCGATGAAGTTCAACAGGGCGACCGTGCCGATCACCGGTTTGGCCAGCGGGAGCATCACGCTCCAGTAGGTCCGCAAGTAGCCCGCGCCATCCATCCGCGCCGCCTCCTCCAACTCTTTGGGGATACCGCTGAAGAACCCCATGAAGAGCAGCACCGGTACGACGAGTGCGGGGCCGGCCTGGGCCAACGCGGCCCCGAGTAGGCCGTTGCTCAGTCCGAGGCCGTTGACCAGCACGAAGGTCGGGATGATCGTGTAGCCGTGCGGGATGAACATTGTCGCGATCAGCACCCCGACCAGCAGTTTCTTGCCAGGCAACCTCGGCCTCGCCAGTGCGTAGCCGGCAGTCGACGCCACCAGCAATACCAGCATGACGACCGCGACCGAGAAGGTGATGGTGTTCGCCGTGTAGGTACCGAACTTCGCCGTCGTCCAGGCCCGGCGGAAGTTCTCGAACGTTGCCTCGTCGGGCAGCAGCGACAGCCCACCGATCAGCATTTCCCGTGGCGTCTTGAACGCCGCCGCGACCATCCAGACGAACGGGTAGATCCAGGCCAGGCAAAGCGGGACCAACAACAGGTGCCAGACATTGCGACGGGCAAAGAGCTGCCACCGGCCGGTCATGAGGCGCTCCTAGTCATCCGTCGCTTCATGAAAGGAGCCTGCAGCAACGTGATCGCCAGCGTCAGCAGCCCGAACACCACCCCGGCGGCCGAGGCGAACCCATACCGCGGCGCCCGCAGCGACGGGTCGAACGCATACCGGTAGATGTACGTCGGTACTACGTCGGTCGCGTAGTCTGGCCCGCCCTCGGTGACGGCTTGGACCAGGTCGAACGTGTTCAGACTCCGCTGGAACACCAGCAGCAGGATGACGATCGCGATTGGGGTGACCACCGGCAGGGTGACGAACCGCAGGGCCCGCCAGAAGCCCGCGCCGTCGATCGCCGCCGCTTCCTGCAGATCCTTCGGCACGGTCTGCAATGCGGCGAGCCAGTAGATCAGGGTGATTCCGAAGCCCTTCCACACGTCGATCGACAGCAGCGTCGGCAACGCGGTCGACGTACCACCGAGGAAGTTCACCGGCCGGTCCACGAGGCCGGTGTCGAGCAGGACCCGGTTCACCAGCCCGCCGGCCGGGTCGAGCAGGATGGCGATCACGATCCCGATGACCGCAGTGGTCGCGACCACGGGCAGGAACAGGACCAGCCGGTAGAGGTTTCGGAACCGCAGCCAGCTGTTGTTCAGCAGGATCGCCAGCACCAGCGCCAGCGGCATCTCGATGAAGATCGCCGCCAGCGAGAAGGCGAACGAGTGCCAGAAGGCCCGCCAGAACGCGTCCGCGCCGAGCACCTCGCGGAAGTTCGCGAGACCGACCCAGTCGGTCGGATTGCCGACACCGTCCCAGTTGAAGAACGAGTACCACCAGCTGGCCACCATCGGCCAGAGCGTGAAACCGCCGAACAGCAGCACCGTCGGTACCAAGAACAGGTAACTCCACAGGTTCCGCCGGAGTGCACCGGGGCCTCGCCGCGGCCCCGGTGCACTCTGGGCAGACACGTCGAGCGCGCGCTCGACCGTGTCAGTTTTCATTGGTCAGCCTCCCGGCGTGAAGTCCTGCAGCGGGTCCCAGTTGGCGAACGTCAGATCCGCCGCCGAACCTTCTTGTCCCTTCGCCGTGAACCTGGCCGAGACCTGGTCCAGGTAGCTCTGCAGTTCCTTGTCCAGCTGGGCTGCCGCCGGGGCGAACGGCTGGTTCTTGACAATCGACCTGAGTGAAGCGTCGGTGTACTTGAGGTCCTTCTTTTCCGCCAGAGCATCCAGCATCGCTTTGCCGCCCTTGCTGGCCAGCGCCGGGTTCGGCGCTCTGCGCATGGTCTCCTGCGCCGCCTTCAGGATGGCTGCCTGATCCGGGTTCTTCTCCGCCTCGGCCTTCCAGGCGCTCTCCAACGCAGTCAGGGTGCCGAACTTCTCGTAGTACGCCTTGTGGAAGGCCGCTGAGGACAAGAAGTCCATTACCTTCCAGCTTTCGGCCTTGTGCGGCGTCTTCGACGACATCGACCACAACGGGCTGAAGGACATGCTCAGCGGGAGGTAGGCACCGCGGCCGGTAGTCGGCACCGGCAGTCCAGCGACGCCCATCTTGATCTCTGGCGCCAGCTTGCGCACTTCTGCGACGTGCCAGGGCGCGGTCGGGTACATCGCCAGCCGGCCGGCGGCGAACTCTTTGAACGCCCTGCTGCCGTCCCAGCTCTCCCAACCCGGCATCATTGCCTTCGCGGACTGCATCCGGCGGTGCAGCTCTACTGCTTCCACCATGCCGCCGCTGGCGGTGGCGGGCTTGCCCGTGCGGTAGTCGATGCCCGTCGCGGGCACGGAGTACGGAACTGCTGTGGACGCGAGCATCTCCACCGCCGGCGCCTTTGCCGAGGCTGGAGCGTAGGCGAAGTACTTGCCATTCCCGTCGGCGGAGATCTTGGCGGCCATCTGCTCGAGCTCGGTCCAGGTCTTCGGCGGCTGAGCGAAGCCGGACTTCTTCAGCAGATCCTCGTTGTAGAGGAACACCCGCAGGGTCGACCACGGTCCCCAAACGAGTGGCAGACTCATCAGCTTGCCGTCACGGTGCAGCCCGGAGGTGGCCGGGTCCATGCTGCCCTCGGGGAACCGCTTGAGGAAGTCCGGCGTGACGAACTCGTCGAGCGGCGCGACCCAACCGCGGGCCGCCATCCGATCCATCCCGTCGTCTTGGGCCCGGAAGACGTCAGGGGCGTTGTTCTGCTGGAACATCAGTTCGATCGCGTTCAGCTGCTGGTCCGACGGGTTCTCCAGCACCTTCACGGTGATGCCGGGATTGGCGTTCTCGAACTCGTCGAACTGCTGCCGGTAGAACTGGCTTGCGCCCGGCGGGTCCGGAACAAGCCCGACGGTGACAGTCACCTTGTCGGCGTCATCGCCGGACTCGGAACTGCCGCCGACGAGGTTGCAGCCCGAGAGGGCCAGTGCCACCGCGCACGTGAACGCGGTGAGAGCAGGGCGGACCTTCATGATCAGCTCCGTAGGTCGTGGCGCGCGGGCGCCGGGATCTGGTGGTCTGCTGGGCTGTGGTAACCCAGCTGCGAGTTGATGGCGTCGGCGGTCTCGGCCACGAGCCGGGACAGCTCCAGTTCTCGTCCGGGGAGATCGACAACGCTGGAGGGACCGGAGAGCGACAGTGCTCCTATCACTCGTCCTGTCCGGTCGCGCAGCGGCGCCGCGAGGCATGTCTGGCCGAGAGCGAATTCCTCGGTCTCGGTCGCGTAGCCGCGCCATTCGACCAGTTCGACGACGGCGTCGAGGCTGGCATGGTCTGTAATCGTCTGCGCGGTGAACCTTGTGAGCGATCCGAGCACCTGTCTTCGTTGAGTGGCGGTGAGGCTGAGTAGCAGGCACTTGCCAAGCGCGGTCGCGTGCAAGGGATTGCGTCGTCCGGCCAGCGCGACGGATCGTGGCGCGGCAGCGCCCTCGAAGTTGCACAGGTAGAACACGTCGATGCCGTGACGAACCGCAACGTTGGTACCGAGCCCGGTGGCGACTGCCAGGAGTTGCGCGGGTTGCCGGGCAGCGTGGTGCACCGGGTGACCGTTCATGACAACACCAGCCAGGCTGATCAAGTCGACGCCGAGCCGGTACCGCCCGTCGTGGTCCCGCTCGACCAGACCTGTCTGCTCGAGCGTGCTCAACAACCTCGAAGCGGTCGACTGCCGTAACCCGGTGAGCCTGGCCACTTCGGCGACTCGAAGCCTGCTCGAATCTGCGAAGGCGCGCAAGACAGCTACCGCGCGTTCGACGCTCCGGTTCGTTCCTGTCTCGGCGCTCAACAGCATCTCCTAGCCTCAACCATGGACTTTGGCATCCATCATATGGCAATCTTGCGCACATGGTGGATCTAGTCAAGCATCTCGGGGATTTCGAATGCTAATTGCCGAGGTTGAGGTATTCGTTCTGAAACTGCGCGGGGACACGTACTTGGGTCAGAAGCAAGAAGAGACCGAGAGAAGCGGTTACTTCCTCAGGGAGCCATGGCGCAGTCTTTACTCCGGCGGATACGAGACCGTGCTCGTGCGGCTCGTCGCGGAGGACGGCACATCTGGGTGGGGCGAGGCGCTGGCACCAGTCGGCCCGGAGATCGTCGCCGCGGCTATCCGAACGCTGTTGGCTCCGGTGGTGCTTGGGTCGGTCGCTACTCGTCCGCGGCCGACGTTCCTCCGGCTGCGTGACCTGATGCGGGAGCGTGGTCATCTGGTCGGCCACCAGGCTGACGCTCTTGCGGCAGTTGACATCGCCCTCTGGGACCTCGCAGGACGCGTCTCCGCGAGGCCAGTTTCGGCACTGATGGGTGGTGCACTACGAGACGAGGTCCCGGTCTATGTGTCCGGCCTGCCCGAGTCGACGCGTCAGGGCCGCCGCGACCTGGCCAAGCGATGGTTGGATGACGGCGCGACCACAGTGAAGCTCCACCTCGGACATGGCATCGCAGCCGACCTTGAGACTGTGGACGACGTGATCGATGCAGCACCGGGTCTCACGGTGGCCGTCGACGCGCACTGGCGGTACCAGTTGCCTGAAGCACTGCGGCTGTCGGACGCGCTCGCCGAACGGGGAGTGGCCTTTCTGGAAGCACCGCTGAATCCCGAAGACGTAGACGGGCACCGACGATTGGCGCTGGCGGCGCGCCTCCCGATCGCAGTTGGTGAGTCATTGCGCAACAGGTTCGAGGCTGACCATTGGCTGACGTCAGGCGCGCTCCATCTGCTCCAGCCGGACGTCGGCCGCACCGGCCTCACCGAGGGAATGGCGATGACACAACTCGCGGCGGCCCGACATGTCGCGATTGCGCCACATCACTCGAGCGGCTTAGGTATCGCGCTCGCAGCCGGCATCCAGTTGTCCGCCGTCGTCGAAGACCTGCTCGCGTTCGAATACCAGCCGACGTCTGTGAAGGTCGGTGCCTCGATACTCACCGACCCGCTGGTCTTCCAGCCTGCGGCAGTCGCAGTTCCGTCCGGCCCAGGACTAGGCGTCGAGATCGATTACGACGCCGTCAGCGCGCTCGCAGAGGAGTACTGAATGTCACCCACCGCCCAAGGGTTGATCCCAATTCTTGCGACGCCGTTCTCGCCCGACGGCAGCCTTGATCTGCCTAGCCTGCGCAGACTGACCGAGTTCCAGCTCGCCAGCGGGGTGGACGGGGTCGCCGTCCTCGGGATGGCGAGCGAGGCCTTCGCGTTGACCTCAGCGGAGCGCCGCGTTGTCACCGAGGAGGTGTCAACGGTTGTCGGCAGCGCCGTACCGCTGATCGTCGGAGTGGCAGCGACGTCGGCTGTGACTGCTGCAGAACAGGCCTCTGACTCAATTGAGTCCGGCGCCGATGCGGTCATGGTCCTGCCGCCGTTCATGGTCCAGGCCGACCCGGCACAACTGATCGAGTTCTACGTTGCGGTCGCGGCGACGGGCAGCGAAGTGATGGTGCAGGACGCGCCCGGTGTCACGGGGGTCGCGATCTCACCACAGCAGATCGCAGACCTCAGCCGGATCCCTGGCGTCAGCTCCGTCAAGGTAGAAGCACCACCGACCGCGGCCAAGGTGGCTGCAGTGGTCGACCAGATCGCCGAGCCTGACTTCGTCGTCCTCGGCGGCCTCAACGCGCAGTTTCTCCTAGACGAACTGGCCGCGGGCGCGGTCGGCACCATGCCTGCCTGTGAGATACCGGACCTACTCGAACCCGTCATCTCCGCTTGGCGAGAGCGTCGGTACGACGACGCCAGGACGCAGTTCGACCTCCTACTCCCACTGCTGGCGTACGGGTTGCAGCCAGGCATCGCCTGGGCTGTACACAAGGAGGTACTGGTCCGGCGTGGCTTGATCGAGCACCCGACCGTGCGGCTGCCGGCCCGCGCTCTCGACGCACGTGGACGGGTGGGGCTGAGTGCGATACTTGACCGACTCGGCCTTACGCGGCTCACACCACAGACTGGACTTCGCTGATGCCGAAAATCACCGCTGTAGAGGCATTCCCGCTGGTCCTGGCCGCGTCGGACCAAGCATCAGCACGCAGCTACACCACCAAGCCGCCGTGGCCCAGCATCTACGGCTCCCACCGGGAGGCGCTGGTTGTGAGGGTCTCGGCTGACGACGGGACTGTCGGTTGGGGCGAGGCACTTGCCCCGGTCGCACCCGAGGTGCCTGCCAAGATTGTCGAACTGCTGCTGCAACCGGCCATGCTCGGCGCTGACCCGACCAGGGTCCGCCCGCTCGTCGGATCGCTGCGCGCACTGATGCGGGAGCGCGGTCACCTCGGCGGTCACCAAGGCGACGCCATCGCTGCCGTCGACATCGCGCTCTGGGATCTGGCGGCTCGGATCGCGGGTGTGGGAGTGACACAGATGTTGGGTGGCGCCTACCGAGACACTGTGCCCACTTATGTGTCCGGGCTGCCTGGGAAGTCTGACGCGGAGAGGGTCGCACAAGCACGGGATTGGGTGGAGCAGGATGTGCGCCGGATCAAGATCGGCATCGGGCACGGAGTGCGTGCCGACCTCGCCACCGTGGAAGCGTTACGAGACGTCCACCCCGACCTGCAGGTCGGGGTGGACGTTCACGGCGTCTACGACGTCGCCGACGCGGTCAAGCTCGGGCGCGGACTGGATCGGATCGGTGCCTGGTTCCTGGAGGCGCCGGTCGGATTCGAGAACATCGAGGGCCATGCCGAGGTCGCCCGCCGGATCGACACGCCGATCGCGATCGGCGAGAGCCTCCGGCACCGGCTGGAGTTCGGGCCCTGGCTGCAGGCCGGCGCCGCCGGGATCCTGCAGCCCGACGTGGGTCGGACAGGGATCACCGAGCTGGTCGATTTGGCTGCCATGGCCGACCTTTGGTTCACGCCGCTCGCCCCGCACCACTCGGCCGGGCTCGGGATCGCGATGGCTGCAAGCATTCAAGTCAGCGCGGCGGTACAGAATCTGCTCGCCTACGAGTTCCACCCGACGTTGTTCGAACCAGTCAACCATATTCTCGACACCCCGATTGAACCCGGGCCCACCGGATTTGCAGTACGGAACGGCCCTGGACTCGGGATCACGGTCGACGAGGACGCCGTTCGCGCGGCGTGCGTGGCATGAGTCGCAGCGCGCTGGTGATCGGCGCAACAAGTCCGATCGGCACGGCGATCGTGCGAGCATTGGTTGCGGACGGTTGCAGAGTCGTAGGTGTATCACTGCACGATCAGCATGTCGACGGACTCGAGCTCCACCTCGCCATTGACTGCGCGGACCCGACTGGTGCGGCTGAAGCGGTCGGACGGGCGCTGGCGCACCTTGGCGTACTTGACATTCTGGTCACCGCTGCCGGTTACATGCCCATTGCCCCCGCCCACCGAACCTCGGATGAACAATGGCGCGATGCGTTGGCGAACACTCTCGACACCTTCTTCTTCCCCGTCCGTGCCGCACTGCCTTACCTCCACAGCGGCGCGAGCGTGGTAGCGGTGTCCTCGGTCAATGCGTTCCTCGCCGCTCCATGGACGGCGGCATACTCCGCGGCCAAGGGAGGCATCGACGCGCTTGTCAGGCAGCTCGCGGTCGACTACGGCCGCCGAGGCATCCGGGTGAATTCGGTATCACCAGGAATTGTCGGTGGCGAAGGGCTGCCTGATGCCGCCGCCGGCTACCCGCTGGGCCGCACGATCAGGCCGGAGGAGGTCGCCGCCGCGGTGGCGTTTCTCGCCGGGGCGACATCATCCGCGATCACGGGAGTTGTACTCCCTGTCGATGGAGGATTGTCGGTGCTCTCGCCATCAGCCGTCGGTCGAGCGGATCTACGCGCGCGGCTTTCAGCTGACGACTGAGGCGAAACGTCCCTGAGGTGGATTTGACCTAGTGCCGCGTCCAGAAACGTTGAGGTCGTAGCCCGCGTTGGCTGCAGTTCGACAGGACGTATGCGCCCACTGCCGACGACGCACGCCTGAGCAGACCAGCAATCCGGCTCGATCGCCGGACACCTCCTGTCGAACTGCACACATCACCCCGGATCCCCCAACCGCGGACAGCAAATCAGGACTGGGGACAGCCGACCAGATGCCCCAGTCCCCATCAGGTGTCGGAGGATCGGCGCAGGCACCCACCACGCGACCACGCTCGTCAACAGTTACGACCCCAACGGTTCCGGGCGAGGCACTAGCACTCGCATCGCTTAGGCGGCAGCTCCAAGTGGCCGACCTTGGTGTAGAAGATCTGAAGCGGAGTCCATCAGGGGTGAGGGTGTAGTAGCGGTTGCGGCTTCGACGCGTTGGATGAGGCCGTTGCGGCGGAGTCGCGTGAGGTCGTAGCTGGCCTGGATCATGGTTCAGCTGGTGTCGTGGAGTCTGGTCGTCAAGGCGCGCAGGCTCTTGTTGGTGATGCCGGTGACGGCGAGCAGGGCGTGGCACAGGGGCGCCGGCCAGGACTTGGCCCGGGGGCGCCCAACCGTAGGCCCGGGGCCCTCCTGCCATCCTCGGTGAGGGTGGGATGCGCGATCCACTCAGAGGCTGGACTCGGGGACGCAGCCCTGGCCGATGCGTTCAGTATCCAACAGTCGGCGGTTTGCGGCGCGGGCCCTGGTTCGCAGTTCGTCGAAACTGTGCAGGCGGCGTTGACAGCCTAGGTCGTAGGCGTCGCCAATGACGCTCTCGATCCGTAGCGCGCGGCCGTCTTTTGAGTGTCACTCGATCCGTGGAGTGCTTGTAGAGGCGTTCACGGTGACGTCGATACCGCGGATGACGACCTCGGTTTCGAACGCGTCCGCCGGGATCGGGGGCGTGGCTGCGGCGGTTGAAGGTGACCTCGACTTGTTCTGGGCGGCCGATGTCGAGATTGTGGCGACCAGCGCCTCCAAGAAGCCCCGGCGTGCCGCGGCTGGGTGAACACGCTGGTGCGCGAAACCTGACCTGATGCATCGACAGCTCCCACCAGTAGCCGTGCATGCGATCGTGATCGGTCAGGGGGCAGCAGCAGAATCGACCACCAGCGCTCGGCGAACACCGTGATCGTGCCTGACCCGAGCCGGTCAGAGATCGCCTGTAGGCCCACCGGGTTGTCAGTGGCGGCGAACCCCGTTGGACAGGCCGGCGAACCCGATACCGA
This sequence comes from Kribbella turkmenica, assembly GCF_004348725.1. Taxonomy (GTDB): domain Bacteria; phylum Actinomycetota; class Actinomycetes; order Propionibacteriales; family Kribbellaceae; genus Kribbella; species Kribbella turkmenica. Next base: position 9,291 of record NZ_SMKR01000042.1, on the reverse strand, counting down.
CCTGGATTGCGTGACGTTTGGCCCACTCGTGCCCGTTGATCCAGATGTTGGCGGGATACGACGGGACGAGTTTTGCCCGGGCTTGCCTATGGGAAGCCGGACGTCGGAGCCTGGCTACCACTCGAGGATCACCCGGTCACGCGCCGAACGATCTTGACCGTTGCGCTCTCGGCACTACTGTCGATCGTCCCGGCCGCGCGCTCGCCGGCACCCTGCTGGAGCTCGCCTTCTCGGTCTGAGACGGCACGTCAGCTCACCGCGGCGGCGGAGTGGTATCCCAGACCCGACGAGATCTGATCCGCCTGCTCGATGACCTGTAGGGCCAGCAGATTCTCTCGCGTCGGCAGGTCCATCGCCGACAAGGGTCCGGAAACCGACAAGGCCGCGACAACGGTTCCAGTCCGGTCCCGGATAGGTGCCGCCAGACAAGCTCGGCCGAAGGCTAGCTCCTCGACCTCCGTTGCATAGCCACGGTCTCGCACTTCCTGCAGTATTGCCTCAAGCTTGTCCAAGCTGGTCACGGTATGCGGAGTGTATCGGGCCAATCCATGGCCAAGCAGATCCTCCACTTCTGGCGAGGGCAACTCACTGATCAATGCTTTGCCCAACGCTGTGGCGTGCAGCGGACCAGTCCGGCCGACCAGCGTCGACGACCGGCCGGCCGCCCGGCCCTCGAAGTGGCACAAGTAGAACAACTCGGCACCACACCGTTCAGCGACATTCACCCCTAGGCCCAAATCGGCTGCGAAGGTCTGCGCGACTTGTCGAGCCTGCCGATGAACGGGCATCTCGTTGAGCCCGATACCGGCAAGAGTGATCACCCGCGGGCCGATGCCGTATAGGCCGCTGCGCTGGTCGTACGACAAGAAGCCAAGTGTTACCAGCGCGCCGACGAGCCGGGACACCGTGGACTGACCTAGACCGGTCACCTCGACCAGTTCGGAGACCCGGCGCTGCGGATGCGCCTCCGTGAACGCCGACAACAACGACAGAGCCCGCTCGACGCTCTGTGTTCCAGTGCCTGTCTCCCGATTGATCGTGCGCGCCATGGGGCCCCTTCGAATGATCTGGCTTTCTATTCCATATCGTAGATGCCATACGCTCAGTGTTCCACCTGACCGGAACCTGTCGCCTGTCTGCTCCAACGCAGGCAGCCCCGGCGGGCCTACCTTTCAGGGTCGGTGCCTGGTTGGCGTGTTCCACTCCCGGCACGAGTTGGGCGTCGTCCAGGCCAGACACTCAAGGTTCATGCGAGACTGAGGCCAGCTGAGGCGATGTGCAGTGACGGTCCGTGACCGTCCGACCGCCGTCGACCATTCCGATGGTTGCGACCCGAAGCTCAAGGAGCTCGCCAAGATCAGCCTCGCGGGTCAGCTGACCGCGATGCCCAAGATCCGGCACGCGATCGCTCGAGGAACAAGGTTCGCGGAGCTCGTCGCCGAAGAGCAACGGTCACCGAGCTCCCTGGACACGCACCGCCAGTCCATGCTCGCGCGTCTGTATTGCTGGTCATATCGACCTCTCCGATCCGCTTGATGACAAGGGGGCACCGGGCATCGACAGAACCGGCGGACAAGACGGCGATGACCACCTGGTGGCGCAGGCTCTCCTTGAGTCACTGGCGGCGGTCGGTGAGGCGCTGGCCTCGTCTACCAAGGAACCGGTACCCGAATTCCGGATCGTCGCGGTGCACGTCGAACAACGCGTTCGCCCGGTAGGCCCGCTCGAGCTCGGCCGCAGTGACCGACTGGGCCAGCCACCGGTAGTACGGCTGGCGAGCGATCTTCGGCACCCGGCAGGTCACCGCCCACCGGAGACCCCGGCGGCAGCCAGCTCGCTCACGAGCAGGTAGAGCCTTCTCCCGGTAGTGCGCTTGCGATAGGTAACCCGCCGCGCGGCGCAGCATCTCGTTCTCCTGATCCGCCGGCGAGCCTCGCGCAGCTCGGCCGACTCACCACGAGCCACACCCGGCCCACCACTCTTGGCGCCCTCGTCGACCTCGGCCGGCGCGGCCAGTTCAGCAACGTCATCGGGTGAACCCGAAGTCCTTGGTGATCTGCTCGACCGTCACTCCGGGCTCCCGGTCACGAGCAACGCGAACAACATCGTCTCGGAACTCGCGAGGGTAGGGCTTCGGCACAGCAACATCCTTCCAGGCCCACCTCACGGCAAGCCATCTCAGATATCACCTAGCCGTGCAGCAGTCCCAACCTCGGGGCAATGGCCGCCGCGTGGGTGCAGGGAGATCCGTGTCTTCGGAGGAATACCTGCATCTGCTTAGGCTGCTCGTGACCGGTCGGTCGGTCGAGTCGGTGGCCCAGCGTCTGGGGCTCTCGGAGCGGGCCGTACGACGCGCACCTGCGCGATCTGCGACCGGCTGGACCTGGCTAGGCCGGTCGAGGCGATAGGTCTGAGCCGCCCGCCGCGCCTGGCCTCGGGACCGCATCCGTCGACCTGGGCCTGGTCAACGCCGGACACAGGTCGCGGCTGAGGCTGCGGACTCCAGCGCCGAGCTGTTGACGGCCGTGACCCGGTAGCAGTGGGTGGCCGACCCAGCGGACGTGTGGTCGACGAATCCGGTCGTCGTGATCCCCGCAGCCACGCGGTTCCGCCAGGAGGGCACGAAGGATGGGATGTCCCCTCGGTAGACCGAGTAGGTCGGCGCATCCGTCCCACCGTCGCCGGACCAGGTCAGCGAGACATCGTCCGGTTCCGCCCTGGCCGCTCTCAGCCTGGTCGGCGCCGCGGGGGCGAGCCGTAGAACCGACGGGACCCCGTCGGCAAGCTTGAACGTGAGGTTCGACGTCTTGACGTCATGTGCGGCTGAGCCGATCTGCACGCCCGCGTTGAGGGCTGTGCGTGGGTCTTCGACGCTCAGGGAGTCGATGCCGAGGGAGGCGACGTTCTCCAGCTTGACTGCGGTGATGTCCCCGCCGAACGCGTAGTCATCGCTGCTGGACACGATTCGGTTCTCTCCCCGGATCTGAACGTTCTCCGCGCCACCGATGTAGATGCCGTTGCGGGGCGGATGCTTGATGGTGTTGCCCTCGATGAGGAAGTCTCGTTGGGCGCGGTCCTCGGCCAGTCGGTAGGGCAGACGGTCGGCCCGGATCTTGATGGCCGCCGACTCGGGGGAGTCGTATGCGCGAAGGTGGCCGACGTGATCCATGACGTTGTCGCGGATGGTGATCCCGGTGGATCCTGGGCCTTCGGGGTAGTTGGGTTCGTTCTGGCTGATCACGGCGGCGCCGCCGAGGTAGGAGAACCGGTTGCCGGCGATCAGGCCGTCCTTGGACTTCACGTAGACGCCGTGGCGGCGGGAGTCCCGGAAGTCGTTGTTCGTGACCTGGAATCCGGCTCCGCTGGTACTGAGGTTGTACAAGGTGTCGCCCGAACGGACGTCGGCTCCGGCGGCCATCCCAGGCACACTTCCATCGAACGTGAGGACGGCGCGTCGGTCGGGTGTGTGGCCGGGCACCGCCGCTACGTCGACCACTTCGGCGGTGCCCTTCACCCGCCCGAGGATCGGGTCGTACACCTGAACGGAGTCACCGACGAGCGGGAGTCTCCCGCTTCCGGTGGCGACCGCCACCACCTTGTCGTCGGCGAGGACCTCGACGATCGCTCTCGGCGTCGTGTAGATGTTGACGCCGTCGTCGAGCATTCCCTCGAAGCTGGAGTTTCGGATGATCGGGCCCACTCGGGCCGACTGAACATGCACGCCGTCCGCGTTGGTGCTCACCCAGCGACCGCTCCCGGGACGTCTGCGTACCTGAAGGTTGTGGACCGTGATGCTGTCGCTGTACAGCGCCGAGAGGGTGGACGCCGGCGAGGCGTAGACGTCGACGTCTCGGAGTGAGACAGCCGTGGTGTCCGTGAGGTTGATGAGCGGTGCTGTACCGCGCTGGTTGAGAACGAACTTGTCGCCCGCTACCAGGTGGGCCGGGTTTCCGATGAATGCCTTGGTGTTGGCCGGCACGGTGAAGCGGTACACCCCGCTATCGAGCGCGGTCCAGGAGCTGACCCGGATGAAGTCCTTCGCTGTCTGTTTCTGCAAGAAGGGGTTGAGCGGATCGCGGGTCGTGCCCCAGGTGTCCGGGACCTGCCGCAGGCGCGGATCCTCGAGGATCGGATACCCGGCCTCGGGACGGAAGTCGAAGGTGCCCAGATCCTTGTCCGTCGCGGTGATCTCACCTTGAGCGAACGGCGGAGTGGAGTAGTCGAAGGTGAAGCCACGGAAGGACACCTGGCTGGAGCGCACGAGTCGGAAGCCGCCGGCGAGCGGGTCCGTCAGAACGATCTGGGTGTCGCGGCCTCGGAACGATAGGTCGTCGAGTCCCTCGTAGAGGAAGGCGAAGTTGCCGGTCTGCGGCGCTGACGCCGGGTCGAACTGGAGGGCGTCGAGCTCGGCTGCGCCGCCGGACGGGCCGTCCGGCAGGCTGAACCGGACCTGCTTGATCAGGCCCGACCAGCCGGTCCTCGTGCCGAGGTCCACGCTGTAGTCCGTGAAGCCATCAGAACCAGGCGCGATCGCGACCGTGGTCGATTGCTCATCGCTCCACTCGGGCGAGGTCTGCGTGGTCCAGCTGATCCGCAGGGTCGAGGCCGGGGTCGGGTTCCTCAGGCGCCACTTTGCCAGCCGGTGCTTACTGGCCTCGACGTTGAGGTTTCTCGGAGAGTCGATCGAGCCGTCCGCACCGGCGGGAATCGTGACCGCACCCGCGACCACCGTCGCCGGCACCCCATCGTCACTCGTCCATCCCTCGCTGCTCTGGAACTCCCACGAGCGTGGTGGTGGGCTCACGACATAGGACCCCGCCCCGAAGTCAACCGTGGTACCCGGTCCGAGCGTGCGGGCAGCCTCGATAGCGTTCCGGATCGCCGGACCATCGTCCACCTGGTCGTTCGCGGTGGCGCCATGGTCGTCCACGAAGACCGTCCGTCCGGTCTGCGATCCGACGGGCTCCGGGCGCCCGGCACCCGAGGCCGGCGGCACCGTGAGGACTGCCGCCGTCACGGCCAGCAGCGTTGCCGCCACGGCGACGCGGCGTCGTACACATCGATCGGGATCCTGCAGCATGTGAGACTCCTGACTTCGATCTGGACGGATGGCGTGCTGCGGTCACTTGCTGTCGTCGACCTGTTTCTGCACCTTGGCCCGCAGTGCGTTGAGCCCTTCCTGGGAGGTCTGCTCGCCGGCCAGGATCTTGGCGACTCCCTGACCGATCAGGTCGTCGAGTGCGGCCGAGGTGGGCAGCCTGTTGTACGCGGGGAACCGTGCGTGTCCGATCGACCGCTCGTTCCAGCTGGTCTGGAACCGGTCCTTGCCGATCTCGGGGATGGCCGATGCCACGGACGACAGCGCGGTCACCCGCGAGTTCAGGGTGAAGAAGTCCCCGGCCAGCGCCGGGTCGGTGCAGATCCACTCGGCCAGGCCGCGGGACGTCGCCTCGCCTGCTCCGGCGAAGACGAACAGACCGCCAGCCGAGCCCCGGTTGTAGGAGTCGCCGTCGGCCTTGAGCGCCGGGCGAGTGATCGAGAGCAAGCCGTCCTGCAACGGTTTCGGTGCACCGTTGGTCTTCGCGAACGACCGCGCGAGCCCCACGTCGTCGTACAGCGCTGTCCGGCCTTGCGCGAGGAGCACCCGCGCGTCGTCGCGGTGGACCTCCTTGCCGATCAGGCCGGCGGACACCAGCTGCTTATACCATTCGAGCACCTTGACGCTCGCGGCGTCGCCGAGCGTCACCTTCAGGTCGGCAGTGATGACCTCGCTGCCGAACGTCCACATCCACGGAATCAGGTCCTTGAGGGCGGGTTGTTTGGTCGCCCCGGCGTACGGGATAACTCTGCGATCCTGCGCCTTGATCTTCTCCAGCGTGGCGGCGAAGTCATCGACGGACACCTTGTCCCCGGTGAAGCCGACGGACGACAGGATGGAGCCGTTGCCGACCAGGCCGATCGCGTCGACATACTGGGGTAACACGTACAACCTGCCGTCCACGGTGAAGCCGTCGAGCAGCGCCTTCGGATAGTCATGCTTGCTGGCGATTTCGGACAGGTCCGCCAGGACACCGAGCGGCACGAGGACCTGCCAAGGCCCCGCCTCACCCACGCCGCTGGCGTTGCCGGACCGGGCGGCCAGCAGGAGCTGGGTCGGCGCCTGGTCGAACGTGTACGTCACCGGCTTGACCGTTACGCCGCGATCTGTCTCGAACCTCTCGAGCGCCCGCTTCCAAAACTTTCCGGTGGTCTCGCCGCCAAGTGAGTCACCGTAGAAGTTGATGAGCTTCGCATCCGCGTCTCCGCCGGCGTCGGGACGCGGCGGACTCGAAGAGCATCCGGACGCGGCGAGCAGGCCTGACGCCCCCACCCCCATCAGGAGGGTTCTGCGATTGAGTTGACGAAGGTTGGACATAACGGAGTTCCTTTCGCAGAGAGGCCGGTTCCGATCGACCGGATGGGGCCGTCAGCCCTTCACGGCCCCGGCGGACAGGCCCGAGACGAGGAATCGCTGGAGAATGACGAACGTCACCACGATCGGCAGTGACGTGACTATCGATGCGGCCATCAGGGCGGGCCAGTCCGCGGCGCCCTGGTAGATGAACGTCTGCACCAGACCGGCCGGCAGAGTTCGCTTGTCCTGTCCACCCAGGGTCAGCGCGAACAGCAGGTCGTTCCATCCGCGCATGAATCCGAACAGACCGGCGGTGGCGATGCCGGGGGCGACCAGCGGCAGCGCGATCCGGCGCAGCACAGCCAGGTTCGACGCTCCGTCGAGTCGGGCCGCCTCGAGGATCTCGTCTGGCAACGCGTCGAAGAATCCCTTGAGCAGGAAGACCGTCAGGGGCAACGTGAACGTCGTGAACGCCAGCACAAGTCCGGTGTAGGTGTAAAGCAGGCCGACGGTGTTCAGCAGGAGATAGAGGCTGATGAGGAGCAACGCACCGGGAAACAGCTGACCAGAAAGCAGGAGCACCATCAACGCCCCACGGCCCCGATAGCGAAACTTCGACAGGGAGTATGCCGCAAGGATCGAGACGACGACGGACAGGATCGCGGTCAGGCTGGAAACGATCACGCTGTTCAGGAGGTTCTGCATCAACTCAGCGTTTCCGCTGAACGTGCGGAAGCTCTCCAGGCTGATCGCCCGAGGAAGGAACGAGCGGTTCGGTGCGAAGACCTCCTCCCGCGGCATCAGCGCGGTTGCCACGAGCCAGTAGGTAGGGAGGCAGCCGAATACCACCACCGCGACCAGGCCCACCCAGCCGAGCGGCGTCAGCCGCGGGTTGACGATGTCGGTGCCGACATCACGCCTTCTCATCGTTGTTCCGCCCTGTGGTTGAGGAACAGGTACGCGCCCGAGATGAGACCGAGGACGACCAGCCACAGGGAGCCGAGTGCCGCTGCCCCGCCAAGGTCGAAGGTCTGGAAGGCCATGTCGAAGACACTCAGTGCGAGCGTGGAGGTCGCTTCTCCCGGCCCGCCGCCAGTCATCACGAAGATGGTGTCGAAGTTGCCGAAGTTGTAGATGAACTCCAGGAGGCTCACCAGTCCGACGGCGACTGAGATGTGCGGCAGTGTCACATGCCAGAAGCGCTGCCACCGGTTGGCGCCGTCCACGACCGCTGCCTCGAGGTGCTCGGCGGGCACTGTCTGCAGAGCCGCGAGTGTCACGGCCATCATCCACGGGAAGGACTGCCAAGTCTTGGCGACTACCACGGCAGCCATCGCGCCCAGGTCGTCACCCAGCCAACTCGTCGCGCCGTCCGTCAGGCCCAGTCGGAGCAGCAGTTGGTTCAACAGCCCATAGTTCGTGTTGAAGATCCAGGCCCAGAGGAACGATGTCACCACGCTGGGAAGGATCCACGGGACCATCAACGCGCCGCGCAGGATGGTCCGGCCGCGCAGCCTGCTGTTCAGGAGCAGCGCCGCGCCTACCGCGATGACCAGCGGTGCGACGGTCGCGAACAGGCTGAACACCACGGTGGTGCGCAACCGCCCCCAGAACGTTTCAGAGAGCACCTCGGCGTAGTTGGACAGTCCGACGAAGGACCTTCCTTCACGCAGGAGGGTCTGGTCGAAGACGCTCATTCCGATGCTCGCCACCAACGGATAGACAGCGATGACGACGAACAGGGCGAAGGCGGGCGCCGCCAGCAGGATGCCGAAGGATCGGTCCGAGATGGCGATCCGCCGGGTGCGTACGAGGGCTGGGGGCCCGGTCTGATCGCCATCGAAGCGGCTCGCGGAGGTTCCGAGAGATTTCCGCGCTCCGACGACGGGCGGGGTGTGGGGCATAGCAGCGACGCTAGGGCCCGAATGTGACTCTGTCAACGACATAGTAGGATTGGTATCCACAGTCTGGTTTGCAGAGCCCATAAGCGCAGGTCACCCATCCACAACGTGCGGAACGCCAAGAAGAGACCCTGAGTGAGGGCAATCGAAGAACAGCCGTATGGGCTGCTGCCTCACACTATGGATACGCAAGCGATGAGCAAACCTGTTTGGGTATAGCCGGCGACGGACATCGAGTGGCAGCCGAGGTAGGTGGAGATCTGGTCGGCGTGCTCGATGACCTTCATCGCCAGTTCGTCCTGGCAGGCCAGGAGGTCCATCGCGGACAGCGGGCCCCGACAATGACAACGCGGCGATGACATTGCCGGAGCGGTTCCGGATCGTTGCCGCGACACACGACCGACCGAACGACAACTCCTCCAGCTCGGTCGGGTACCCCATGCTGCGGACCTGCCCCAGTGCTTCGATCAGTCCCTGGAGATCGGAGATCGTCCGGGGGTGTAGGCCGGATAGCTTGTGCCGATCAGTTCCTGCAGTTCCTCGGCCGGCATCTCGTACAACAGTGCTTTGCCCATCGCGGTGGCGTGCAGCGGCATGGCATGCCCGATCAAGGTGAATGCCCGCGGGGCCAACCGACCCTCGAAGTGACAAAGGTAGAACAGCCTGCTGCCATCCCGTTCGGCGACGTTCGCGCCCAGTCCGAGCTCGGCGGCGAGGTTCTGGACGATCTGGCGAGCGTGCAGATACACCTGCGACTGATTGAGGGCGGCACCCGCCAGGCTCACCACCCGCGGGCCCAGCCGGTACAAGCCGGAACGGCCGTCGTTGATGAGGAAGCCGAGCACCTCCAGGGCGCCGAGCAGCCGGGAGACCGTCGACTGGCCGAGGCCGGTGAGGCCGACCAGCTCCGACACTCGCCGTTCGGGGTGTTCCTCGGTGAACGCGTTGAGCAGGGACAGTGCGCGCTCGACGCTCCGGGTGCCACCACCCGTCTCC
>NZ_SMKR01000041.1 GCF_004348725.1 Kribbella turkmenica | reverse complement strand
ACCAGATGGCTTCCTCGGCCCAGAGCCCGAAAGTCGCCGGCCAGGCAACCAGGCACCCGGCGCTGGCAATGCTGCGTGGCGCTCTGGTGGCCGCACTCGTGGTCGGCGTCAACGCCGCCGCGGTGTCCACGGTCGCCGCCGGTCTCGCCGGGCTGTGGGGCGCGTTGCTGGGTCTGCTGATGGTGATCGTCTTCTCCGGCGCGGGGCTGTTCGCGCTGCACCTGTCCCGCCGGACGACTCCGACCGTGCAGCTGGCGGTCGCGATGGCGTCGTACACCGGCCGGATCGCGATCTTCGGCGGCCTGCTCGCCCTCGCGCTGAGCTCGGAAAGCCTTGCCGCGCACGTGAATCTGACCGTGCTCGGGATCAGCGCGCTGGTGGTCGTGATGGGCTGGATGGCCGGCGAGATCTGGGCCTGGTCGCGGCTGCGCGTGCCGATCTACGACCTGGACGGGGAGGTGACCGCATGAGCACCCTGGGTAGTGACGTGAGCGAGCGGGGCGAGTTCGCCGGCGAGCACCTCTGCGCTGTGGCGGAGGTAACGGGTGCCGATGTGACCACCTCTGTTCGGTACTGGTACCTTTCGGGTGCCAATGAGCGAGCACAAGGATCCGAAGCCATCACCCCCGAATTCGGGCGACGGCTGGCGGGTCCTGTCCTACTTGATCGGCGGTGTCGCGGTGTACGGCGGCATCGGGTTCGGGTTGGATCGCCTGCTCGGCACCCAGTTCCTGCTTCCGGTGGGCATCGTCCTCGGTGCCGGGCTCACCGTTGCGATGTTGCACTTCCGGTACGGGTCGCGGTCCTGATCCCTGCCGGGTCTGAGGTTGTTGACCGCCATGCCCTGAGCCGCCCTGCCCTTTGCTACAAGGCGTCCGACTTGAGCACGACGCGAGAGGAGACCCGGTGATTGCCGGCGTTTCGACCGAGTTCACTCCGCCCGGTCCCGAAAGCTTCGACCTTCCGCCGATCATCAACGGCGTGGACTGGTTCACCAAGCCCGTGCTGGTGGCCGCGCTGACCGTCGTCGTGATCGTCTGGTTCTTCTGGAGTGCGTCCCGCAAGGCCGAGGTCGTGCCGAGCAAGCTGCAGTTCGCCGGTGAGCTCGGCTACAACTTCGTCCGGAACTCGATCGCCCGCGACGCCATCGGCAGCCAGGAGTACATGAAGTACGTGCCGTACCTGTGCGGCCTGTTCTTCTTCATCCTGCTGAACAACGTGGCCGCGACGGTCCCGCTGGTCCAGTTCCCGACCTTCAGCCACGTCGGCTGGGCCTACGTCGCCGCCGTCATGAGCTGGGTGATCTACAACGCGGTCGGCATCAGGAAGCACGGCGTCTGGGGCTACTTCAAGCACCAGACCATGCCGGCCGGTGTGCCGGGCTGGCTGATGCCGCTGATGATCCCGATCGAGTTCATCTCGAACATCCTGGTCCGGCCGATCTCCCTGAGCCTGCGGTTGTTCGCGAACATGTTCGCCGGTCACATCCTGCTGCTGGTGTTCGTCCTCGGCGGCGAGTACATGGTCTTCGAGGCCGGCAGCATCGGGCTGGCCGGCGTCGGCATCCTGACCTTCCTGATGGGCTTCGCGATCGCCGGGCTGGAGCTGTTCGTCCAGGCCATCCAGGCCTACATCTTCGTCGTGCTGACCGCGCAGTACATCGGCAGCGCGATCGCCGAGGACCACTGATCCGCAGTACCGCAGTACCCCCTAGACCGTAGTAACGGAAACCCGGATAGCCCCTATCCGTACCGAAAGGAACAACCAGCAATGTTCGCTCTCGAGATTGCCGGCAACATCGCCGTCCTGGGTTACGGCCTCGCCGCGATCGGCCCGGGCGTCGGCGTGGGTCTGATCTTCGCCGCCGTGATCAACGGCACCGCGCGTCAGCCCGAGGCCCAGAGCAAGCTCCAGTCGATCGCCTGGATCGGCTTCGGCGTCACCGAGGTTCTGGCGATCATCGGTATCGCCCTGGCGTTCGTCTTCCGCGCCTCCTGAGCCATCTCCTCTGACTGACAGGACACAGACATGTTGACGAAAGTGCTCCCGCTGGCCGCGGAGGGTGAGGAAGTCAACCCTCTCCTGCCGCACACCGCCGAGATCATCTTCGGCTTCGTCTTCCTGGTCCTGCTGGCCATCGCATTCGCCAAGGTCGTCGTCCCGAAGTTCGAGAAGGCGTACGCCGATCGGACCGCGGCCATCGAAGGCGGGATGAACGAGGCCAAGCAGGCCCAGGCCGAGGCGAAGGCGGCACTGGAGAAGTACAACGCGCAGCTGGCGGAGGCCCGCCAGGAGGCTGCGAAGATCCGTGAGGACGCGCGTGAGCAGGGTGCGCAGATCATCGCGGAGATGCGTGAGCAGGCGAACGCCGAGGCCGAGCGCATCGTGACGCACGCACGGACCCAGATCGACGCCGAGCGGGCCCAGGCGGTCGCCTCGCTGCGCAGCGAGGTCGGCCACATGGCCACCACCCTGGCCGGCCGGATCGTCGGCGAGTCGCTCGAGGACGAGGCGCGCCAGCGTCGCACCGTCGAGCGGTTCCTGTCCGAGCTCGAGGCGTCGGAGTCCGCGCGTCAGGCCGTCGGAACGGACGGCTGATGCGCGGCAAGTCGCAGGAGTCACTCGCCCGGGCCGAGGAGGCCCTGGCGGGTGTCACCGCATCCGACGACCTGGGGACCGAGCTGTTCTCGGTCGCCAAGGTGCTGGACGGCAACGGCTCGCTCCGGCGGGCCCTGACCGACCCGGCCCGGCCGGCCGGCGCCAAGACCGGTCTGGTGCAGCAGTTGTTCGGCGGCAAGATCTCCGCCCAGGCGCTGGAGGTCCTGAACGCCGCCGTGTCCGGCCGCTGGGTCAGCGGCCGGGACCTCGGCAACGCGCTGGACCAGCTCAGCGTCGAGGCCGAGATGGCCGCCGCGGACAGCCGGCGCAAGCTGGACGACGTGGAGGACGAGCTGTTCCGGCTGGAGCGGGTGGTCGCGGTGGAGCGAGCGCTGAGCGAGAAGCTGAGCGACCGCAACATCCCGCTGGCGGCCCGGCAGGCACTGATCCGCGGCCTGCTGCAGAACAAGGCCGACGCCACCACAGTGCGACTGGCCGAGCGGGCGGTCGACGGGCGGGGCCGCGGCTTCGCCGCGTCGCTGCGCGCGTTCCAGGTCGCGGCCGCGGCCCGGCGCAACGCCAGCATCGCCACCGTACGGGTGGCCAACGACCTGTCCGAGGCCGACCGCAGCCGGCTGGCCGACGCCCTCGGCCGGCAGTACGGTCGGGAGATCCAGCTGAACGTGATCGTCGACCCGAACGTGGTCGGCGGCGTCCGGGTGGACATCGGCGACGAAGTGATCGACGGAACCATCGCGGCCAGGCTCGACGAAGCGCAACGGCGCATCGCCGGCTGACGGTCCTTAACGACAGAATCTTTGGTGCTAAGGGCCTGAATTGTCGAAAACGCCTTTAGAGCCACAACAGGCCAGCAAGGTCAAGGAAGCAGGAAACACAATGGCTGAGCTCACGATCAGGCCGGAGGAGATCCGGGACGCCCTGGATCAGTTCGTGAACGAGTACCAACCGGCCGAAACCAGCCGGGAAGAGGTCGGCACGGTCGTCGACGCCGGTGACGGTATCGCGCACGTCGAGGGTCTCCCCTCGGTGATGACCAACGAGCTGCTCGAGTTCGAGGACGGCACCCGCGGGATCGCGCTGAACCTCGACGTCCGCGACATCGGTGTCGTCGTACTCGGTGAGTTCGACGGGATCGAGGAGGGCCAGCAGGTCCGCCGGACCGGCGCGGTGCTGTCGGTACCGGTCGGCGAGGGCTACCTCGGCCGCGTGGTCGATCCGCTCGGCAAGCCGATCGACGGCCTCGGCGAGATCAAGGACCTGGAGGGTACCCGCGCGCTGGAGCTGCAGGCGGCCGGCGTGATGGACCGCCAGGAGGTTCGCGAGCCGCTGCAGACCGGTATCAAGGCGATCGACGGCATGATTCCGATCGGCCGCGGCCAGCGCGAGCTGATCATCGGCGACCGCAAGACCGGCAAGACCGCGATCGCGGTCGACACGATCATCAACCAGAAGGCCAACTGGGAGTCCGGCGACCCGCAGAAGCAGGTCCGCTGCATCTACGTCGCCATCGGCCAGAAGGGCTCGACGATCGCCGCGGTGCGCGGCGCGCTCGAGGAGGCCGGCGCGATGGAGTACACCACCATCGTCGCCTCCCCGGCGTCCGACCCGGCCGGCTTCAAGTACGTCGCGCCGTACACCGGCTCGGCCATCGGCCAGCACTGGATGTACCAGGGCAAGCACGTGCTGATCGTGTTCGACGACCTGACCAAGCAGGCCGAGGCGTACCGCGCGATGTCGCTGATGCTGCGCCGCCCGCCGGGCCGCGAGGCGTACCCGGGTGACGTCTTCTACCTGCACAGCCGCCTGCTGGAGCGCTGCGCGAAGCTGTCCGACGAGCTCGGCGGCGGGTCGATGACCGGGCTGCCGATGATCGAGACCAAGGCGAACGACGTGTCGGCGTTCATCCCGACCAACGTCATCTCGATCACCGACGGCCAGATCTTCCTGCAGTCCGACCTGTTCAACGCCAACATCCGGCCGGCCATCGACGTCGGTATCTCGGTGTCCCGGGTCGGCACGGCCGCCCAGATCAAGGGCATGAAGAAGGTCGCCGGCTCGCTGAAGCTCGACCTGGCCCAGTTCCGTGCGATGGAGGCGTTCGCGATGTTCGCGTCCGACCTCGACGCCACGTCCCGCCGCCAGCTCGACCGCGGTCAGCGGCTGGTCCAGCTGCTCCGGCAGCCGCAGTACTCGCCGTACCCGGTGGAGGAGCAGATCGTCTCCATCTGGTCCGGTACGACGGGCAAGTTCGACGATGTCCCCGTCGACGACGTACTGCGCTTCGAGCGGGACTTCCTGGACTACCTGCGCCGGGAGAGCAAGGTGCTCGACAGCATCCGCGAGACCGGCCTCTTCGACGACGACTCGGCCCAGGCGGTGACCGAGGCCCTGGAGGCGTTCAAGCCGACCTTCCAGACCTCGGAGGGCACGCTGCTCGGCACCGAGGCCGAAGCCGAGGCGATGGACGAGGGCGACGTCGAGCAGGAGCAGATCGTCCGGCAGAAGCGGGGCTGATCGACCATGCCAGCCAGTCTGCGGGAGCTTCGTGAGCGTAAGGCCTCGGTCTCCACGATCAAGAAGCTCACCCGTGCGATGGAGCTCATCGCGGCGTCCCGGATCGTCAAGGCGCAGCAACGCGCCCAGGCCGCCGGTCCGTACGCGCGTGAGCTCACCCGTGCGGTGTCGGCGGTGGCGACGTTCTCGAACGTCGACCACCCGCTGACCACCGAGAAGGCGAATCCGCGCCGGGCCGCGGTCCTGCTGATCACCTCCGACCGTGGCCAGGCCGGGGCCTACTCGGCCAACGTGATCCGCGAGGGCGAGCGGCTGAACCAGCTCTTGCGTGAGGACGCGAAAGAGGTCGTGCCGTACCTCAGCGGCCGGAAGGGAATCGCGTTCTACACCTTCCGGCAGCGCGAGCTCGCGAAGTCCTGGAGCGGTGACTCCGACGCCCCGTCGTTCGCCCGCGCCCGGGAGATCGCCGACGAGTTGATCGGGGCCTTCCTGACGCCGACCGACGAGGGCGGTGTGGACGAGATCCACATCGTCTTCACCCGCTTCGTGTCGATGCTGACCCAGCGCCCGGACGTGATCCGGTTGCTGCCGCTGGAGGTCGTCGAGGGCGCGGAGGCGCCGGCAGCCGACGACGTACTGCCGTTGTACGAGTTCGAGCCGTCCGCCGAGGACGTCCTGGACGCGCTGCTGCCCAAGTACGTCGCCAGCCGGATCCACTACTGCATGCTGCAGGCCGCGGCCTCCGAGCTGGCCAACCGGCAGCGGGCGATGAAGTCGGCGACGGACAACGCGCAGGACCTGATCGAGAAGCTGACGCGGGACCTGAACCAGGCCCGCCAGGCGCAAATTACCCAGGAAATCAGCGAGATCGTCGGTGGTGCCAGTGCGCTGGCCGACGCATCCGCCGGGAGCGAGTGAGAGAGATGACTGCCACGGTTACCGAGAAGAACAACGAGGCCGGCGCCGCGGGCGTCGGTCGCGTCGCCCGGGTGATCGGCCCGGTCGTCGACGTCGAGTTCGCGGCCGATGCGATGCCCGAGATCTACAACGCGCTCGAGGTCGACCTGACCCTCGGCGAGACCACCCAGACCATCACCCTCGAGGTGGCCCTGCACGTCGGCGACAACATCGTCCGGGCGATCTCGATGAAGCCGACCGACGGCCTGGTCCGCGGCGCCGAGGTGCGCGACACCGGCGCGGCGATCTCCGTGCCCGTCGGCGACGTCACCAAGGGCCGGGTCTGGAACGTGACCGGCAAGTGCCTGAACCAGGACGAGTCCGAGTTCGAGATCACCGAGCGCTGGCCGATCCACCGCAAGGCGCCGGCGTTCGACCAGCTCGAGTCGAAGACCGAGATGCTGGAGACCGGCATCAAGGTGCTCGACCTGCTGACGCCGTACGTGCAGGGCGGCAAGATCGGCCTGTTCGGCGGTGCGGGTGTCGGCAAGACCGTCATGATCCAGGAGATGATCTACCGGATCGCCCACAACTTCGGTGGTACGTCGGTGTTCGCCGGCGTGGGCGAGCGGACCCGTGAGGGCAACGACCTCATCAACGAGATGGAAGAGGCCGGCGTCTTCAAGGACACCGCGCTGGTGTTCGGCCAGATGGACGAGCCGCCGGGCACGCGCCTGCGGGTCGCGCTGTCGGCGCTGACGATGGCGGAGTACTTCCGTGACGTGAAGCAGCAGGACGTGCTGCTGTTCATCGACAACATCTTCCGGTTCACCCAGGCCGGTTCCGAGGTCTCCACCCTGCTCGGCCGGATGCCGAGCGCGGTCGGATACCAGCCGAACCTGGCCGACGAGATGGGCGTGCTGCAGGAGCGGATCACGTCGACCCGGGGTCACTCGATCACCTCGATGCAGGCGATCTACGTGCCCGCGGACGACTACACCGACCCGGCGCCGGCGACCACCTTCGCCCACCTCGACGCGACCACCGAGCTCTCCCGCGACATCGCGTCGCGTGGTCTGTACCCGGCCGTCGACCCGCTGACCTCCACGTCGCGGATCCTCGACCCGCAGTACATCGGCCAGGAGCACTACGACGTGGCCGTCCGGGTGAAGCAGATCCTGCAGAAGAACAAGGAACTGCAGGACATCATCGCCATCCTGGGTGTCGACGAGCTCTCCGAGGAGGACAAGATCACCGTCGCGCGGGCGCGCCGGATCGAGCAGTTCCTCTCCCAGAACACCTACATGGCGGAGAAGTTCACCAACATCCCGGGCTCGACCGTGCCGCTGAAGGACACCATCGAGTCCTTCAAGAAGATCACCGAAGGCGAGTGCGACCACATCGCCGAGCAGGCGTTCTTCAACGTCGGTTCGCTCGAGGACGTCGAGCGCAAGTGGGCCGAGCTGCAAAAGGAACAGTGACTGACATGTCTGTTTCTGATACAGCTTCTGCCAAGCACCTCGAGGTCGCGCTGGTCGCGGCCGAGCGGACGGTGTGGCAGGGCCAGGCCAAGATCGTCATCGCCCGGACGACGGACGGTGACGTCGGTATCCTGCCCGGCCACGCGCCGCTGCTGGGCCTGCTGCAGGGTGGCACCGTCCAGGTGCGGACCGTCGACGACGAGTACTTCGTCGCGGCCGCGCCGGACGGCTTCATCTCGGTGGCAGGAGACCGGGTCTCGATCCTGGCCGAGAACGCCGAGATGGGGCACGACATCGACCTCGAGGAGGCCCGTCGTGACCTCGAGCGAGCCCAGGCGACCGGGATCGACACCGACGCCGGCGAGGAGGAGCTCCGGCTCGCCGAAGCACGGGTGAGGGCCGCCGAGAAGGCCGGCTGACCCGACCTGCCATAATTGAATATTGTCACAGACAGTACGGTTCTCCGGGGTGCCCGCGGCAACACCGGAACATGGGCACCGGAAATGGGGTCGCAAGGTATGCGGATAGTCCTCGATGTCGTCGGGGTCTGTCTGCTTGCCGCCGTACTGCTGGTGATCGCTTTCGCGTGCCGTCGTCGCTGGTTGTCCAGGGACGGCGGCACGTTCGATTGCAGCCTGCAGCTCGCCCAGAAGGACCATGGCCGCGGCTGGGCCCTCGGCCTGGCCCGGTACGTCGGCGACGACCTGCAGTGGTTTCGGGTCTTCAGCCTGGCCTGGTGGCCGAAGCTGGTCGTCAACCGCCGCCAGCTGCAGAGCGTCACCAGCCGCCGCCCGATGGGCAACGAGCCCCTCGTCACGTACGCCGGCCACGTCATCGTCGACGTCGACCTGCGCGACCGCACCGTCCACTTCGCGATGACCGAGGAAGCCCTCACCGGCGTCCTCGCCTGGATGGAGTCAGCCCCACCCAGCAGCCAGACCTACCACTGAGGCAGGTCCGGCTGCTCGTCGGGTGGGTTACCGCACGGCGCCGTAGATGTTCTGGTCCAGGCCTCCTGCGTTCGGGCAGGTGTCCGGGCCGAAGGTGCCGTCCGGGTTGGCGGCTCGGCACTGGAGGACGTCGAAGCCGTCGGTGCCGTCCGGTGCGTAGCGTGGATCGGTGCCGGAGACAACGTCCCGGTGGTCCGTCCAGGTCATGAACGCGGTGGTCCCCGAGGCGGCGATGTAGTTGTAGTCGCCGAAGAACGGGACGTCGCGATCACCGAACTGCTCGTACTGCGGCATCGTCCGTACCGTGCTCACCTCGGAGCTCGTCCACGTCGCGCCACCGTCGGCCGACAGGGCGTAGAAGGCCGCAAGTCCCGCATCCGCGGACACCGCGCCCGGTGGGTTCGCCGCCACCGCACGGTTGCCGACCGGGACGCTGCGGAAGTCACGCCCGTCCGGACCGGAGGCGGCATCGAACCGGCTGTCCTGCCAGACGGCGTGCAGCCGGCCGGACTCCGCCACGATGTCGGGGAAGTACTGGTGTCCGCGTACCTGTACGTCGATCCGGGCCGGCGTGGACCAGGACGCCCCGCCCGTCGTCGTACGCAGGAAGTAGACCGACGCCTGGCTGCCGACGCCGGCGCTGATCGTGCCGTACGTCGTACCCGTCGACGTCTGCGATCCCGGGACGCTGCCGTCGTACACCACGAAGACCTCGTCGGGATCACCCGCCGCCGTCGGGTCCGCCGTGATGCGGACCTGCGAGTTGACCCGGTGGAACACGTACCCGGACTGACAGGCGAGCGGTCCGTCGCCGCAGTCCCGGGCGAACGCCCGCGGCTCCGGGCTCGCGCAGGCCCCCGGTGTCCCGTCGCCGCGCAGACAGGCGTCGTACTTCGCCTGGCCGTAGGCGGGCGCGGAGACGGTCTGGTCGCCCGGGTCCCAGCCGAGGAACGGGGTGGCCACGGCCGGCTTGGTGAACGACTTGCCACCGTTGGTCGACTTGACCCACGCGACCGCGTTGCCCTGCAACTGACCGCGATCCGGGTTGAACTCGAACTGCCGCCACGCGACGTAGACGTCACCGTTGCGGGTGACCGCGATGTCGCAGAACTGGCTGCCGTGCACCGACTCGGAGATCTTCTGGCTGCGGAAGGTCTGACCGCCGTCACTCGACCGGGCCAGGAACACCCCGTTGTTCGGGCCACTGGCGGTGAACCGGGCCCAGCACACGTAGACGTTGCCTTCATGCGGGCTGTCGGCGCCGCGGTCCACCTCGAGCTGGATCTTGTCGTGGAACAGGCCGAGGAAGATCGGGCTCGGCGTCCCGCGTTCGACCAGCGTCGTGAACTCGTACGACGGCGTCGGGCCACCCGTCCAGTCGTACCGCGCGACCCAGATCGAGCCGAGTGCCGGTCGAGTCCGGTTGAAGGCGATACCCGCGTAGTACAGGTGCGCGTCGTTGTCCCAGGCTTGTACCGGGTCTCCGGCGTTGGTGAGCCCGATCCGCTGCAGTGGCGACGCCGTACCGGCCGCTGAGGTGTCGCCCGGGTAGCCGGGCAGCAGGCTGTTGGTCCAGGACGTACCGCCGTTGCCCGAGTAGTAGAAGCCCGCCCAGGTGCCGCCGGCGGTCGGGACTGGGCAGTAGTCGTTGGACCCGGACGACATCAGTTGCGGGTTGTGCGGGGCCACGCTCGCGGCGGGCTCGTTCTGCTGCCTGTTGTTGGTCGAGCAGGCGGCCAGTACCGGATCGGTACCGCCGTCGTACCGTACGTACGCCTGATCGCTCACGCCCACGTCTCCGGGCGCCGCGCCGGCAGGTGCCGACACGAGCGAAGCCACCACGCCGGTGCAGACCACACCGGCCACCACGAAACGCTTCACTGCCTCACCCCCTGTGAGAATTGACCCCCTCTCACAGGAGACGTCCGGCCCCGCGGCCTGTCAACCCAGGGTGAAGCGGAAGCGGTGTGCCTGTGGCTGCAAGTCGTACGGCGGCAGGATCGGGGCGCCGCTGGTCGGACTGCCGAGGCCGTGCTGGAGGGCGTCGAGGGTCACCCACACGCGGTCACCGGGAACCAAGTCGTGCAGATGGCCGGCGGTCGCGAGTTCAGCGGTCGTCCAGCGGCGGACGGTCATCGCCAGGTGAGGATCGCCGGACAGTCTGAGGTTGCCCGCGGTACCCGACAGCTCCGCCCAGCGGACGTCGCCTCGGGCACCGTTCTCCTGCGGACAGAGGTACGGGACCTGGAGATCATCGACGGTCGAGGTGTAGCGGCCGACGCGAGCGGCCGCCCGTGAGTCCGGGTAGGCCTGGCCCGGGCCCAGCCCGAACCACGTGACGTCCCGGAAACCCGCAGGCAGGCCGAGCGTCATGCCGACCCGTGCCCACGGCACCGTCCACTCACCGACCGGCTCCACGTGCACGTTCGCCGTGAGTCGCCTCCCGTCCGAGGTCCACCTGCACGTCGTCAGGACGCGAGCGTCGGTCGCGGCGGTGCCGACCATCGTCACCACCACCACCTCATCACCTTCGGCCTCGACGGAGACGGTCCGGTAGCGAAGACGGTGCAGTCCGGCGTTGGCCCAGCGGGTCTTCCGGTCGAGCGTGGTCGCGTCCCAGGTGCGCGCATCATGTTGAGTTGGCGCCCGCCACAGTTCCAACGGAACGTGTTCGACAGACCAGTCCTGAAGCTTGGTGAGCCGCCCGGTCCGAGCGCAGAACTCCCCAGGCCCCAGCCGAAGCCCGCGGCCGTGCGGCCGTTCCGGCCGCACGGCGGCGGGTAGGTGAGAAGTAGGAGAGGCGGACGGTGTGAGCTGGGTTTGGGTGAAGGCAACCTCGTGGCCCGCAGAGGCCCAGGCTGTGTCCTCGGCCAGCACGGCTCGGACGGTCAGCCAGCGCTCGCGGTTCTGCGCCGGGACCGACGGCAGCTCCACGCTCGCCTCACCACCGGCCGCGATCACCGGCATCTCCAGTGATCCGCGCGCGACCGGCTGACCCTCGTCCGCGAGCTCCCACTGCAGACTCAGGTGCGACGTGTCGCGTACGTCGTACCTGTTCGTGATCCGCAGTACGCCGGGCTCCACCGTCAACTGCACCGGTTCGAACGCTTTGCGGACTTCCAGCAGGACTGGCTGGGGGGTCAGGTCGGGAAAGACGAGGCCGTCCAGGACGTAGGTGCCGTCGTGCAGTTCCTCGCCGAAGTCGCCGCCGTAGGCGTAGGTGCCGTCGGGGCGGAGGATGCCGTGTTCCATCCACTCCCAGAGGAAGCCGCCCTGGCAACGTTCGTAGCGGTCGAAGAGCTCCTCGTACTCCGGCAGCCCGCCGGGACCGTTGCCGCCGGCATGCGAGTACTCGCAGAGGACGAACGGCATCGCCCGCCGGCGCGCGTCCAGCCGGGGATCCTCGAGCGGCTTCTCGGCCCGCTTGCCGATCGCCTCGACCTCGGCGTGCGAGGCGTACATCCGGCTGTACACGTCGACGTCCGCGCAGGTGAGGTCACCTTCGTAGTGCACCGGCCGGGACGGATCGCGCTCCCGCGTCCAGGCTGCCATCGCCGACAGGTTCCGCCCGGCGCCGGCCTCGTTCCCGAGCGACCACATGATCACCGACGGGTGGTTCTTGTCCCGCTCCACCAGCCGCCGCATCCGGTCGAGCGACGCGTCGGCGAACCGCGGATCGTCGGCCGGGTTCCCGCGCCAGTCCAGCAGGAAGAAGCCGTGCGTCTCGTAGTCGCACTCGTCCATCACCCAGAACCCGAGCTCGTCGCAGAGCGCGAGCAGCCGCGAGTCCGGCGGGTAGTGGCTGGTCCGGATCGCGTTGATGTTGTGCTGCTTCATCACCAGCAGCTCCTGCCGCAGCCGGTGCTCGAGTACGACGCGACCGAGCACGGGATCGTGCTCGTGCCGGTTCACCCCGTGGAACAGCACCCGCCGCCCGTTGACCGTCAGTACGCCGTCCACGATCGCGACCGTGCGGAAGCCGATCCGCAGCGAGACGGTCTCGTCCGGCGTCTCGACGACCGCTTCGTACAACCGTGGTACCTCCGCCGACCACGGCTCGACCGCCGGGATCGTCACCGTCTCGCCGGCCTCCGCCACGACGTCCAGCGACGGCACCCGCACCACGGCACCCGGCAAGGTCTCGACCAGCAGCGTCCCGCCGCCGGTCCGATGGTCGTAGTCGGCGTGCACGAACACGTCCGTCATCGACCGGCGCGCGCGCAGCGTGACATCGCGGAAGATTCCCGGCAGCCACCACATGTCCTGGTCCTCGAGGTAGCTCCCCGACGACCACTGGTGCACCCGCACCGCGAGCACGTTCCGGCCCTGCCGCAGTACGGCGCTGACGTCGAACTCACTCGGCAGCCGGCTCCCGCGGGTCACCCCCAGCTCCACACCGTTCAGCCAGATCCGTGCACACGAGTCGATGCCGTCGAAGCGGAGGACCGAAGGCCCGTCCCAGGGTGCGTCGAACACCAGCCGGTAGTCCCCGGTCGGGTTCTCATCCGGCACGTACGGCGGATCCACCGGCAACGGGTACGGCTGGTTCGTGTAGATCGGCCGCCCGTACCCGTGCATCGGCCAGCTCGACGGCACCGGGATCGACGCCCACTCCGAGTCGTCGAAGTCCTCCCGCTCGAACCCGTCCGCGGCCCCGGCGACCGATTCCGCGTAGTGGAATCGCCAGCTCCCGTTGAGGCTGACCGAGGGGACGTCGGAGCGGACGGCGGCCCGTGGCGGCAGCACGCCGTACCCGGGTCCGGGGTCTTCGTAGTACGTCAAGAGTTCTCTCCGATGCGGTTAGCATGCTGGGCATGACGACGGCGAGTGCTGGACCGGGGCCGCGGCCGGGTGTCCGGCGGCAGCCGTCGGCGGATCACCTGCGGCTGCTCACCAAGGTCGCGAAGCTCTACCACGAGCAGGGCGTCCGCCAGCCGCAGATCGCCGCGCAGCTGCACATCTCGCAGCCGCGGGTGTCCCGGCTGCTCAAGCAGGCGGTGGTGGCCGGCATCGTCCGGACCGTGGTCATCCCGCCGAGCGGTGTGCACACCGAGCTGGAAGGCGCGGTCGAGCAGCGGTACGGGCTGCGCGAGGTGATCGTGGTCGACGCCAGCGGCGAGGACGACGCACACATCATCCCGGCCCTGGGCGCGGCCGCCGCGGTGTACCTGGAGACCACGCTGACCGGCGGCGACCGGATCGGGATCTCGTCCTGGAGCTCCACCCTGCTGGCGACCGTCGAGTCGATGACACCGCGGCCGACGCAGGTCGCCGAGGAGGTCGTGCAGGTGCTCGGCGGCGTCGGCAACCCGGCCGCGCAGGCCCGGGCCGCGCGCTTGATCGGCCGGCTCGCGGACCTCACCGGCGCCCAGCCCGTCCTGCTGCCGGTGCCCGGTCTGGTCGGCAGCGTGAACGCGAAGCGGACACTGGTGAGGGATCCGGTGGTCAGCGAGGTGATGGACGCGTGGTCCAGGCTCACGCTGCTGCTGGTCGGCATCGGCAGTCTGGAGCCGTCGCCGCTGCTCCGGGAGAGCGGCAACGCGATGACCGCCGAGGACCAGAAGGTGCTGCGCGACCAGGGTGCCGTCGGGGACATCTGCCTGCGGTTCTTCGACGGAAACGGCAAACCGGTGCGGTCCGAGATCGACCAGCGAGTGCTGGGTCTGTCCGCCGCACAGGTGCGCAGCGACGACCTGCGCAGCGTCGGTGTCGCCGGCGGAATGCGCAAGTACGCCGCCATCCGGGCGGCTCTCCTCGGCCGCTGGGTCGACGTACTGATCACCGACCGGACGGTCGCCGAACGGCTCGCCGGCGACTGAGTCAGCGGGCATCGATCCACACAGTCATCGGCCCGACCTCGCGGTTCGCCCATGCATAGTAGGGGATCGCGGTCAGCATCCGGCCGTCCCGCGCCGGCACCTCGACCGTCGTCACCCCACCC
This sequence comes from Kribbella turkmenica, assembly GCF_004348725.1. Lineage (GTDB taxonomy): Bacteria > Actinomycetota > Actinomycetes > Propionibacteriales > Kribbellaceae > Kribbella > Kribbella turkmenica. Next base: position 30,656 of record NZ_SMKR01000041.1, on the reverse strand, counting down.
AGCAAGTCAGGGCGCTCCACCTCGACCAGGTCGCCGGCCGAGACAGCAGCCGCATCCAGTACGAGGTCCTGGTCTACCTGCTCGAAGCAGTACACCAACGGCCCGCACTCGATCGCCACACAGCCGCGCACCGAGTCGATCCGGTCGTCCGGCACCGTACGGCGTGCACCCACCGGCAGGTCGAGCACGACCTCGTCGCCGACCGTCCAGGTCCGTCGAAGCTCGAGCATCCGCCCGGCCGGCCCGGTCGGCTGCGCGATCCCGTTGACCGAGGCCGTGCAGCCCGCGGCCCACGCGGGCAGCCGCAGCGCCAACGTCCACGGTTGCGCCGGCGACCCGGTGACCGTCACCGTCACCCGCCCGTGCCACGGATACCGCGTCGCCACCTCGAGGCCGACCGAGCCGGCCGCCAGTTCCGCGGCCACCGTGGCCGGCGCATACAGGTGCACCTGCACACCGTCGTCGTCCGAGGTCGCGATCAGCTGGTCGAGGGACGACAGCGTGCGCATCACGTTCGGCGGGCAGCACGCCGTCCCGAACCACGGTTGCCGGCCCGCCACCGCGGACCGCTGGTCGTCGGCGAACGCGTTGTTGCGGACCTTCAGCGTGTTCACGTAGAAGAACTCGCGACCGGTCAGCGAGACACCGGAGATCACCGCGTTGTACAGCGTCCGCTCGATCAGATCGGCGTACTGGCTCTCGCCGGTCGCGAGGAGCAGTCGCCAGCTCCACTGCACGCTCGCGATCGCCGCGCAGGTCTCGCAGTACGCCGCGTCCGGCGGCAGCTCGAACGGGTCGCCGAACGCCTCGCCGTACCAGCGTGATCCGACTCCGCCGGTGAGATAGGTCTGGCTCTCGACCATCGTCTGCCAACTCGACCGCAGGGCGTCCAGCAGCTCCTGGTCTCCGGTCTCGACCGCGACGTCGGTGGCGCCCGCGGCGAGGTACAGGGCCCGCACCGCATGACCGGTCAGCGTGCGGACGTCCCGCACCGGCAGGTGGTCCTGGAAGTACGCCGGCCCGTGATGACCCGGCGGTTCCAGCAGCCCGTGCCCGCGCGCCTCCACGAAGTACGACGCCAGCTCGAGGTACGCCGACGTCCCCGTCTCCCGGTACAGCTCGACCAGCGCCATCTCGATCAGCGGATGACCGTCGACGCCCTCGGTCCGGCCGGGGCCGAAGGTCTTGCAGAGCAGGTCGGCGAACCGGGTCGCGACCGCCAGCAGCGTGTGGTCCCCGGTCGCGCGCGACTGCGCGACCGCGGCCTGCAGGAGATGGCCGGCGCAGTACAGCTCGTGGCCCTTCTCCAGGTCGCCGAACCGCTGCCCGCCGAGCACCAGCCGGACGTAGCTGTTGAGGTAGCCGTCCGGCTCCTGGGCGGCTTCCACCAACGCGTTGGTGGTCTTCTGCCACTCGGCGAGCTCGGCCGACGCCGACCGGGCCTGCTCCCAGGCGACGGCCTCGAGCCACTTGTAGACGTCGGTGTCGGCGAACAGCTTCCCGGCGAACCCGTCGCCGGCCGGCTCATGGCCGGCCGCGCGCCGCAGGTTCCGCAAGGTGCCGGCCTCCTCCAGCCGGCGCGCCGCTGCCGGGATGGTCGAGGTCCGGTTCGTCTCCCGGCGGTCGTGCCAGAAGCCGCCGGTGATGGTCGCTGCGCCGAGCCGCAGTGGGCGCCGGGCCGCGATCTGTCGCTGTGCTCGAAGGGGCATGGGTGAAGGTAACCATTGCCCGCGAGCACCCGGCAAGAGTTGAGTGCAAACGATTGCTGCCGACGAAAGCACAGACTGCAAACGATTGCGGAAACCGGGTGTCACGCTCTTGACATCGGCTCGTAACCTCCGTGACCATGAGGCCGTCGTTCCATTCGAAGCTGACTAGATATTCAAATCTGGCCGGCGCAGCAGCCGCCCCCTGCCGAAAGCGAGGCATGGACGATGACCGAAGCATCCACCGGCTGGACCCGTCGCGGGTTCGTCGGAACCACCGCCGCCGTCGGAGCCGCCGCCACCCTCGGCGTCACGGTTCCCGCCCAGGCCGCGCGCACCCGGACCACCGAGGACCGGCTCCCGGCCTTCCCCGGTGCCGAGGGCGCCGGCAAGTGGTCGACGGGCGGCCGCGGCGGATCCGTCTACGAGGTGACGACCCTCGCCGACTCCGGCCCCGGCTCGCTCCGCGACGCCGTCTCCGGGTCGGACCGCACCGTGGTCTTCCGGGTCTCCGGCACGATCGAGCTGGACAGCGGCCTGGAGATCGCCGGCAACAACCTGACGATCGCCGGCCAGACCGCCCCCGGGGGCGGCATCTGCGTGTCCGGCCGCGGCACCAGCATCAAGGGCGGTGCGCACGACATCGTCATCCGGTACCTGCGGTTCCGCCTCGGCGACCGGAACGCGGCCGCCGACGACGCGTTCAACACCAACGTGCCCGGCTCGGTCAGCCCGGAGATCCGCAACCTGATCATCGACCACTGCTCGTTCAGCTGGGCGGTCGACGAGTGCCTGTCGCCGTACGGGAACTTCGACGTCACCATCCAGTGGTGCATCATCGCCGAGGGGCTCGCGCTGTCGGCGCACCCGAAGAACCGGCACGGGTACGGCGGCATCTGGGGTGGTGAGCGCAACAGCTACCACCACAACCTGATCGCCCACCAGGGTGGCCGGCAGCCGCGGTTCGGCTACACCGAGAACATCAACCTCGAGGTCGACCACCGCAACAACGTGATCTACGACCACGGTTACACCTCGGTGTACGGCGGTGAGTGGGCCAACGGCATCAACATCGTCGGCAACTACTACAAGCCCGGCCCGAGCACCCTGTCCGAAGTCGCGCCGGTCATCGTGAGCGCGAACCGCGGCGGCCAGTGGCACGTGGCCGGCAACCAGGTCGAGGGTCATCCGGACGTGACCGCGCACAACCGCCGCGGCATCCGCTACCCGATCGGCGGGATCAACGAGCTCGCCCGGCCGCTGCCGTTTGCGGACGAGATCGACACCCAGTCCGCGGCCAAGGCGTACGACGCCGTCCTGCGCGGAGCGGGGGCGATCCTGCCGCGGCGGGACGCGGCCGACGCGCGGATCGTCAACGACGCCCGCCACGGCACCGGCCGGCTGATCAACTCGCAGAAGGAGGTCGGCGGCTTCCCGGTGCTGACCTCGACCCAGGCCGCGGCCGACTCCGACCACGACGGCATCCCGGACTGGTGGGAGAAGGCCAACGGTCTCGACCCGAACGACCCGTCGGACGCCCAGAAGATCGCTCCGAACGGCTACACCTACTTGGAGAACTACCTCAACTCGATCGTCCCCGACCCGGTCGGCAACCCGGCCGTGGGGATCACCGGCCCGAAGTACAACCAGACCGTCACCGCGCGGACGACCGCCACGGTGACGATCGAGGCCGACGCCGCACCCGACAAGGGCGGCGAACTGGCGACCGTCGAGTTCTTCGCCGGGGACCAGCTGATCGGTACGGCGACCAGGGCGCCGTACCGGGTCCAGTGGAGGAACGTTGCCGACGGCTCGTACTGGCTGACCGCCCGGGCGACCGACCGGAACGGCACGGCGACCCAGTCGACCCAGGTGCCGGTGCACGTCAACCGGCAGTCCGGCACACCGGGCTGGACCTCGGCGTCGGTCGGCAGGCCGCCGGTGCCGGGGTCGGGCAGCCTCGACGGCGGGATCCTGACGATCAAGGGGTCCGGCCGGATCCTGGGCCGGTCGAGCAACTTCCACTACGTCTACCGCAAGCTCCGCGTCGGCGGTGCCGGCTCGGTCGCCCAGCTCACCGCCCGGCTCGACAGCATCAGCAAGATCGCGAACGGCCTCACCGCCGGCCTGATGATCCGCGACAGTCTCGACCCGGCCGCCCCGTTCATGTACGGCGGTATCGGGTTCGGCGTGGCCGGCGGCACGGGCACGGTCGGCGACGCCGGTGGCGTGGCCGGGGTCACCGACGACGGTGGCATGAAGGCGCAGGCGATCCGGTTCCAGACCGACGGGCCGTCGCCGAGTGTCGGCCCGTGGCCGTGGACCGAGGACGAGTACCTCGACCCGGCCCAGCAGTACTGGCTGCGGCTGCTCCGGCGCGAGCGCCCGCACGCCCGGGAGGTCGAGTTCGAGGCCTTCATCTCGACGGACAAGGTCAAGTGGGACCGGTTCGGCTACGAGCGGATCGCGATGCCGAGCCCGACCTTCTACATCGGCTTCGCGGTCGACGGGGGCAGGGAGGACAACGGCCTCGTGGACTACGGGACCGCGCAGTTCAGCAACATCACGGTCGAGCAGGGAGGAATGTGACGATGTCTGGAGACGTACGCAAGGTCGACCGGCGACGGGTGCTGCAAGGCGGACTCGGAGTCCTGGTGGCCGCCACTGTGCCGGGGTGCAGCTTCTTCGACACCAAGCCGGCCGGGTCCGGTGCCCAGGCCGCGACGGCGGACCAGTTGGAGTCGCCGATGCTCAAGGCGCTGGTGGACAAGGGCACGCTGCCGCCGCTGGACCAGCGGCTGCCGAAGAACCCGCCGGTGATCAAGCCGCTGGCCGGCAAGACCATGTACGGCGGCACCTGGCGGTCGGCGATGCTGACCCAGGAGGACACTCAGTGGCTGTGGTACGCGATGCACTACGAGCCGCTGGTGCGCTGGAAGCCGGACAAGACCGGCAAACCCGGGTACGACGAGATGGAAGCGAACGTCGCCGAGTACACGGTCGATGCCGACAGCAAGGTGTTCACCTTCACCCTCCGCGAAGGGCTGAAGTGGTCCGACGGCAAGCCGTGCACCGCGGACGACCTGATGTTCACGGTCCTCGAGGTGCAGTGCGACCCCGGCCTGCACCCGGACGGGGTCTACGACGCCTTCCTTTCGCCCGACACCGGCAAGCTGGTGCAGATGGACAAGGTCGACGAGCGGACGGTGAAGCTCACCTACACCGCACCGCAGCCGTCGCTGCTGGGCCAGATCGCCGACGCGATCTTCCTCCGCGAGGGTGCCTACGGGATGTTGCTGCCGAAGCACTACTTCCAGCAGTTCCACCTGAAATACAACAAGAACGCGAACGCGCTGGCGAAGAAGGCCGGAGTCGGCAGCTGGGTCGACCTGTTCGCGCAGAAGCAGAATCCGTGGACCAACCCGGAGCAGCCGACCCTGGCGCCCTGGAAGGTGACCACGCCGCTGGGCAAGGGCTCCGCGGTCACTCTGTCCCGCAACCCGTACTACTGGAAAATCGACGACGCCGGCCGGCAGCTGCCGTACATCGACGCCTGCCGCGTCGAGGTGGTCCAGGACCCCCAGGTCGAGCTGCTCAAGGTGATGAACGGCGAGTTCGGCATGCAGTACCGCAACTTCGGTACCGCGCAGAACAAGCCGGTGGTCGCGCAGAACCGGGAGAAGGGCGGCTACCGGATCTTCGAGGTGCCGACCCAGCTGACGAACACGATGATCATCGGCATCAACCAGACCCACAAGAACCCGGTCAAGCGGGCGCTGTTCGCGAACAAGGACTTCCGGATCGGCCTGTCCTACGCGATCAACCGCAAGGAGATCATCGACGCGGTGTACGCCGGCCAGGGCGAGCCGTGGAACTGCGCTCCGCCGAAGGACTCGCCGTACTACAACGAGCAGCTGGCCACGCAGTACCTGGAGTTCGACGAGGCCAAGGCGAACGAGCACCTGGACAAGGCCGGGCTGAAGAAGGCGGCCGACGGCCGCCGGCTGGGCGCGGACGGCCGGCCGGTGTCGGTCACCGTGCTGGTGAGCGAGTCGTTCCCGGACCATGTCGAGGCGATCGAGTTCGTGAAGAAGCGCTGGCGCGCGGTCGGCGTCGAGCTGCGGACCCAGGCGGTGAGCGAGGACCTCGCCAAGGAGCGGGTCAGGGCCAACGACCACGACGCCGGCACCTGGACCGGTGGCACGTTCGTGCTGCCGACCGGCACCGGCGGCGACCACTACTGGGTGCCGACCAACGACGGCAGCGCGCGGTACGGCATCGGCTGGGCGCAGTGGTACCAGTCCAAGGGTGAGGAAGGTGTCGAGCCGCCGGCCGAGGTGAAGAAGCAGCTCGAGCTGTTCACCCAGGGCCGGCAGGAGCCGGACCCGGCGAAGACGCTGGACCTGGGCAAGCAGATCCTGCAGATCGCGGCCGACCAGTTCTACTACATCGGCATCAGCACCGTCCCGAACACCTACGGCATCGTGAAGAACGACTTCCACAACGTGCCGGACACGATGATCGAGGCGGTTGCCCCGGGCATCGTCCATCCCGAACAGTTCGCGATCGGACAGTAGATGCTGCGCTTCCTGGCCCGGCGGCTGCTGTGGATGGCGATCACGCTGGCGGCGATCTCGTTCGTCACCTTCGTCGTCATCAAGCTGCCGCCGGGCGACTACACCACCACGGTGATCGCGAACGCCGAGGCCCGCGGCCAGGACATCCCGGACTCGCAGATCGCCGAGCTGAAACGGCACTACGGCCTGGACAAGCCGTTTCTGGTGCAGTACTGGACCTGGATCTCCGGGGTGGTCCTGCACGGCGACCTCGGCCAGTCGTTCGCCTGGAACCAGTCCGTCGCCAGCCTGATCGGCAACCGGGTGATGCTCTCGATCCTGCTGTCGATCGGCAGCCTGCTGTTCGTCTGGTCGATCGCCTTCCCGATCGGCATCTACAGCGCGCTGCGGCAGTACTCGCCCGGCGACTACGTCGCGTCCTTCCTCGGCTTCATCGGGATGGCCGTGCCGGAGTTCATGCTCGCGCTGGTGATGATGTGGATCGGGTTCCGGTACTTCGGCCAGAGCGTCGGCGGACTGTTCTCACCCGAGTACGCCGACGCCGCCTGGAACCTGGGCAAGCTGCTCGACCTGATCTCGCACCTGTGGGTGCCGATCGTCGTGGTCGGCGTGGCCGGCACCGCCGGCCTGATCCGGATCACCCGCGCGAACCTGCTCGACGAGCTGCACAGGCCGTACGTCGCGACCGCCCGGGCGAAGGGGTTGCCGGAATGGAAGCTGCTGCTCAAGTACCCGGTGCGGATGTCGCTCAGCCCGTTCTTCAGCACGGTCGGCTGGTTGCTGCCCGGGCTGATCAGCGGCGAGACGATCGTGTCGGTCGTGATGAGCCTGCCGACCAGTGGCCCACTGCTGCTCGGCGCGGTGAGGAGCCAGGACATGTACCTCGTCGGCAGCTTCGTCCTCATCCTCAGCGCGCTGACAGTGATCGGCACGATGCTCAGCGACCTCGCGCTGGCCTGGTGGGACCCGCGGATCCGTCACCGGCTGTCGAAGGGATAGCGCCCGATGGTCCAGACAATCCAGGAACAGCCCGCGCCGCCGCCGCAGGCCGCGCCCGAGGTGGTGAAGAGCCTGCGGGACCACGGCGCGCTGCCGCAGTGGCGGCTGATGTGGCGGCAGTTCCGCAGGCACAGGCTCGCGCTGATCGGGCTGGTCGTCCTCGTCCCGATCTACTTCGTCGCGGTCTTCTCCGGGTTCTTCGCCCCGGCCGCGAGCGACTCCGCGCACACGTCGCTGCCGTACGCGCCGCCCCAGCGGGTGCACCTGTCCACCGAGCACGGCCTGTTCGTCTACGGGTACTCGTCCACCCGCAGCCAGGAGACGTTCGAGCAGACCTTCACCGTCGACCGGAGCAAGATCGTCGACGTCGGCCTGTTCGTCCGCGGTGACGAGTACAAGGTGCTCGGGCTGATCCCGTCCGACATCCACCTGATCGGCCCGACCACCAAGGGCGAGCCGTTCTTCCTGCTCGGCGCCGACCAGTCCGGCCGCGACCTGCTGTCCCGGCTGATTCACGGCGCCAAGGTGTCACTCTCGATCGGCCTGGTCGGCGTGGCCGCCAGCTTCGTGCTCGGCATCCTGATCGGCGGCATCTCCGGGTACTTCGGCGGCCCGGTCGACAACGCGATCCAGCGCGTCATCGAGTTCATCATGTCGATCCCGACGCTGCCGCTGTGGATGGCGTTGTCGGCGGCCCTGCCGAACAGCTGGGGGCCGCTGACCAGATACTTCGCGATCACCGTGATCCTGTCGCTGATCGGCTGGACCGGGCTGGCCCGCGACGTCCGCGGGCGGTTCCTCAGCCTGCGCGAGGAGGACTTCGTGATGGCCGCCCGGCTGGACGGGGTCGGTCAGCGCGGGATCATCGTCGGTCACATGGTGCCGTCGTTCGCCAGCCACATCATCGCGTCGGTGTCGATGGCGGTCCCGCGGATGATCCTCGGCGAGACCAGCCTGAGCTTCCTCGGCCTCGGGCTGCAGGCGCCGGCCGTCAGCTGGGGTGTGCTGCTCGAGGGCGCGCAGAACATCCGTGCGGTCGCCACCGCCCCCTGGCTGCTGACGCCGGGACTCGCGGTCGTGGTCGTCGTACTGGCCATGAACTTCGTCGGCGACGGCCTCCGCGACGCCGCGGACCCCTACAAGTAGGAGCACCCTGATGGCTCAGCCTTTGCTGGAAGTCCGTGATCTCCAAACGCATTTCGAGCTCGAGGACGGTGTGGTCAAGGCCGTCGACGGGGTCAGCCTGACCGTGCCGCGGGGCCGGACGCTGGCCGTGGTCGGCGAGTCCGGCTGCGGCAAGAGCGTCACCGCTCGCTCGATCCTGCGCCTGGTCGAACGTCCGGCCCGGATCGTCGGCGGCCAGATCCTGCTGTACGGCGACGAGCCGTCGGACGACCCGCTGGACCTGCTGGCGGCGAAGGACAAGCGCCTGCGCGAGGTGCGCTGGTCGGACATCGCGATGGTGTTCCAGGAGCCGATGGCCTCGCTCAGCCTGGTGCACACGATCGGCAACCAGATCGTCGAGGCGATCCGGCTGCACGACGAGATCGGCAAGGTGGCGGCACGCGAGCGGGCGATCGAGATGCTCGGCCGGGTCGGCATCCCGGACCCGAAGCGCCGGATCGACTCGTACCCGTTCGAGCTCAGCGGTGGCATGCGGCAACGCGCGATGATCGCGATGGCACTGTCGTGCCGGCCGCGGTTGCTGATCGCGGACGAGCCGACGACGGCGCTCGACGTCACCACCCAGGCGCAGATCCTGGACCTGCTGCAGGATCTCCAGCAGGAGCTCGGCATGGCGATCATGCTGATCACCCACGACCTCGGGGTGGCCGCACAGGTGGCCGACGAGGTGGCCGTGATGTACCTCGGCGAGGTGGTCGAGCACGGTCCGGCCACGTCGGTCCTGAGTGCTCCCAAGCACCCGTACAGCCAGGCGCTGGTCCGGTCGGTGCCCCGGCTCGGGCAACGCGGTCAGGCCCGGCTGGCCGCCGTTCGCGGGACCGTGCCGCCACCGTACGAACGTCCGTCCGGCTGCCGGTTCCACCCGCGGTGTGACGCGTTCATGGCCGGGAAGTGCGACCTGACCGTGCCGACCCGGGTGCGGGCCGACGACACCGACGTCGCCTGTCTCCTGTACGGCGAGGAGAATCGATGAACGACCTGCTGACCACCAGGGGCCTGACCATGCACTTCCCGTTGCACGGCGGCTTCTTCGGCCGGCATCGCGGGGTGGTGAAGGCGGTCGACGGTGTCGACCTGTCGATCAAGGCGGGCCGGACCCTCGGGCTGGTGGGGGAGTCGGGCTGCGGCAAGACGACCCTCGGCCGCTGCATCGTCCGCGCGTACGAGCCGACCGCGGGCAGCATCCTCTACGACGGTGTGGACCTGGCGAAGCTGTCCGAGAAGGAGCTGAAGCCCTACCGCGCCGAGGTCCGGCTGATCTTCCAGGACCCGCACGCGTCGCTGGACCCGCGCAAGACCTTGCGCGACATCATCGCCGAGCCGCTGCGGGTGCAGGAGCGTGGCTCCCGCGCGGAGATCGACGAGAAGGTCGCCGCGCTGCTGAAGCGGGTCGGACTGCGGGCGGAGTACGCGCATCGCTATCCACACGCCTTCAGCGGCGGTGAGCGCCAGCGGGTCGTGATCGCCCGGGCACTGGCGACCGATCCGCGACTGGTGGTCGCGGACGAGGCGGTCAGCGCGCTCGACGTGTCCGTCCGGGCGCAGATCCTCAACCTGCTGAAGGATCTGCAGGAGGAGTCCGGGCTCACCTACCTGTTCGTCTCCCACGACCTCGGCATCGTCGAGCACCTCGCCGACGACGTCGCGGTGATGTACGTCGGCAAGCTGGTGGAGAGCGGTTCGACCGAGGACCTGTACTCCAAGCCGTTGCACCCGTACACCGAGGCGCTGCTGAGCGCCGTTCCCGATCCCGATCCGGCGTCGCGCGGCAAGCGGTCGCGGATCATGCTGCGCGGTGAGATCGCGGACCCGTCCAAGGTCCCGCCCGGCTGCCCGTTCAGCCCGCGCTGCGGCTACGCCGAGGCGCGGTGCCGCACCGAAGTACCTCAGCTGCGCGAGGTGGGCGGGCGCCGGGTCGCCTGTCACTTCGCCGAGCAGCTCGACCTGAAAGGTGTCGCTCCGGCCCTGACGGCCTGACACCGCCCGCCCCTCACGAAAGGTCAACCATGTCCGACAGCAAAGGAATGTCGCGTCGCGGCTTCGTCCGGAACAGCGCCCTCATCGGCGGCCTGGCCGCCCTCGGCGGTGCGTTGCCGGGGACGGCCGCCGCGGCGGCCACCAGCTCCACCTCGGCGGTCCCGCGCGCGGGTGCCCGGTCCGCGGCCGGCACCGTCGAGATCCCGAACCGGTACAACAAGCCGTTCTCGGTGGACGACGACGAGCTGTTCATCTTCGCCGCGAACTTCAAGCCGTTCGAGCTCGGCGGCGACGACGAGGGCCGGGAGGCGACCCGGTACTTCGACACCGTCTTCGGCGACGCGATCCGGGCGAAGTTCCCGAACGTCAGGATCAAGTACGCCACCTGGGACTACCCGATCCGGTACGAGGACATCGCCAGGACGACCCGGGTGCCCGACCTGATCCTCGAGGACCCGCGGACCCGGATCGACCGAGACCTGGAGCCGCGCGGCTGGGTCACCGACATGACCGCGATGGTCCAGCAGGCCGGGATCGACCTGTCCGCGCTCAACCCGGGAACAGTCGAGCAGGTCAAGTCCCGCTCCGACGGCGGCCTGTACGGCGTCCCGGTGTTCATCGACGAGCACGTGCTGCTCTACAACAAGCTGATCTTCGACAGATTCCGGGTCCGGTACCCGCGGGTCGGGTCGACGTACGACGACATCTACAAGACCGCGCGGGCGTTGACCCGCAACGACGGGATCGACCACTACAAGGGCTTCATGCAGCACCCGGACAACTACCTGGCGCTGAACCAGTTGGGCCTGTACCCGTTCGTCCCGGGCGCCAGCGAGCAGCCCGCGCCGGAGGACGTCAAGGTCAACCTGACGTCGGTGGAGTGGAAGCGGGTCGCCGACAACATGTACCGGTTCCTGATGCTGCCGGGCAACACGTTCACCACCGTGGACGACTTCTTCAAGGGCGACATGAGTTTCCCCGGCCACGTGGCGATGGCGGTGCACACGCTGTCGAAGCTGAACGCCTATGCCCTGAACGACCTGTACATCGAGCAGGACGACGTCGAGGACTACACCGAGTGGGCCAAGAGCGTGAAGATCGGCGTCACCTCGATGCCGGTGCTGTCGCGCGGCTCGACCGCGATCTACCAGCCGAACACGCGGGCCGCCTTCATCCCGCCGCAGTCCGCGCACAAGGAGGCCGCGCTCGGCATCGTCAAGTACCTGGTGTCGGAGGAGATCCAGACCCGGCTCTCGTCGTACGGCGTGAAGGCGGTGCTCCCGACCGACACCGTGGTGAACGCGTTCGGTACGGCGTTGCCGGAGCTGCAGGGGATCGACACGTCGGGCGTGTACTGGGGTGACAACGCGGTGGTGACGAACTACCAGAACACCGAGTACTGGGACATCCCGCTGTACAAGGTGTTCCGCCAGCACGTGCTGATCGACGGCATGGACGTGGCGTCGTCGCTGCACGTGGCCGAGCAGGTCGACATCCCGAACTACATCAAGGCTCAGGCCGCCGCGGGCCTCACATGGTGACGACCCCCTACTCCGGCCCGGTCGCCGACCCCCGGTTCGACGGCCGCCTCCGGCCGGACGCCGACCTCTCGACCGCCCTACTGCCGACGTTGCATCCGGGCGACAGTCACGCGGCGACGCTGGTCGAGACCCAGGCCGGCGACCTGCTCTGCGCGTGGTTCAACGGTCCGGGGGAGGGGGAGCCGGACACCAGCATCGTGCTGTCCCGGCTCCCCGCCGGCACCGACACCTGGACCGTGCCGGAGCGCATGTCCGCGGACCCCGACCGCTCGGAGCAGAACCCGCTGCTGTTCGTTCTGCCCACGGGGCAGGTCTGGCTCCTGCACACCTCCAACGAGCCGCACGACCAGAGCACGTCGCGCGTCCTCCGCCGGGTCTCCCGCGACGGCGGGCTCACCTGGGGACCGGGCGACGTGCTCTTCGACCGCCCGGGAAGCTTCATCCGGAACCCGATCGTTGTCCTGAGCAACGGAGACTGGCTGCTGCCGGCGTACGACTGTGACCGCAACGGTGAGACGACGGTCGTCCAGCTGAGCTCGGACGGCGGCCGCACGTGGACGAAGGGCGACCTGCCCGAAGGACTGGGACAGGTCCAGCTGAGCGCGGTCGAGATCGCGCCCGGTGAGCTGCTCGGCTACTTCCGCAGCCGGGCCGCGGACCGGATCCACCGCTCGGTCTCCAAGGACGGCGGCCGGACGTGGTCGGCGCCCGAGCGGACCGCGCTGCCGAACAACAACTCCGCGATCCAGCTGCTCCGGCTCGCGGACGGCCGGCTGGTTCTGGTCTTCAACGACTCGTCGGCCGAGCGGGACCAGTTCCGCTGGGTGCCCGACGGCCGGGGCGGCGTACGGCGCAAGACGCTGCGGACCCCGCTGACACTGGCGCTGTCGGAGGACGACGGGGCCACCTGGCCGTACTGGCGCAACCTCCAGGTGCAGGACGAGGAGTACCGCGACAACGAGTTCGGGTACTCGTACCCGACGTTGCTGCAGACCCGCGACGGCCGCCTGCACGTCGCGTACTCGTACCTGCGCAAGACGATCAAGCACGTGATCCTCTCGCCGGAGTGGATCCAGGCGGGAGACCGGCTTCCATGAGTACTGTCGAGCGCTGGGGACTGCACGAGCTGACCTGGTCCGGACCGTCGGACGGCACCCCGTTCGCGGACGTCACGCTGCGGGTCGCGTACCGGTTCCGGAACCGGGTGGTCACGGTCGACGGCTTCTACGACGGGGACGGTGTCTACCGGGCGCGGTTCATGCCGGACTCCGAAGGCCGGTGGGAGTACGTCACCAGCAGCTCCGCACCAGAGCTCGACGGGCATCGCGGCTCGTTCGAGTGCACCCCGCCCGGTCCCGGCAACCACGGGCCGGTCGGGGTGCACGGTACCCACCACTTCGCGTACGCCGACGGCACCCGCTACGACTGCGTCGGGACGACCTGCTACCACTGGACGTACGAGTCCAAGGAGATCCAGGAGCTGACCCTCGCGTCGTTGCGGACGGCACCTTTCGACAAGGTCCGGATGTGCCTGCTGCCGACCGAGGGCATGCGGCCGGACCGCCTGCCGTTCGCCGGCGCCACTCCGGGCGAGGTCGACGTGGAGGTCTTCGACCCGGCGTTCTTCCGGCACTTCGAGAGCCGGGTCGCCGACCTGCTCGAGCTGGGTGTCCAGGCCGACCTGATCCTGTTCCACCCCTACGACCGCGGGGTCTGGGGGTTCGACCGGATGACGCCGGCGCAGGACGAGGCGTTCCTGCGGTATGTGGTCGCCCGGCTGGCGGCGTACCGGAACGTCTGGTGGTCGCTGTCGAACGAGTACGACTTCAACCACGAGAAGACGATCGCGGACTGGGACCGGCTGCTGCAGCAGGTCCAGCGATTCGACCCGTACCAGCGGCTGCGGTCCATCCACAACGGCACCAAGATGTACGAGGTGTTCTCGCCGTACGACTTCGGCAAGCCGTGGATCACCCACCAGAGCGTGCAGCACTGGGACGGCGCCGAGGTGGCTGCCTGGCGATCGTGCCCGAAGCCGGTGGTGATCGACGAGATCGGCTACGAGGGCAACGCCGGCCGCCGCTGGGGCAACCTCACCGCCGACGAACTCGTCCACCGCTTCTGGCAGGGCATGTCGCTCGGCGGGTACGTCGGCCACGGCGAGTCCTTCGTGGACCGGGAGATTCGTGCCTGGATCTCGATCGGCGGCCGCCTGTACGGCGAGAGCTCCGCCCGGATCGCCTTCCTCCGCGACGTCTTCGCCGGGCTGCCACGGCGGGCCGACGGCGACGTCGACCCGGAGCACTGCGTCCTGCACTACCTCGGTGACCGGCAGCCGTCGGCCGTCGACCTCGACCTTCCGCCCGGCAATCCGTACCACTTCGACCTGATCGACACCGTTGCGATGACCATCACTGCGCTGACCTCCTACTCCGGCAGCTGTCGCATCCCGCTTCCGGCGCGCCCGTACCTAGCTCTGCGAGGCACCCGATGACACAGGTAGAACGTTGGGGCCTGCTGGAGCTCCAGGTCGACGGACCGGTCGGCGTGGACTTCCATCACGACCACGACGGCGCGTACGTCGAGTCCTTTCCCGACGGCGGCCGTTGGCTCGTCCGCTTCATGCCGAGTCTCGAAGGGACTTGGCACTACAAGCTGGCCGACGAGGCGCACAGCTTCACCTGCACCCATTCGACCACCCGCGGTCCTGTCCGCCCGGCCGGTACCGAGCTGCGCCGGGCCGACGGAACGTCGTACCATCCGCTGACCACCACGTGGTTCGGGACGGAGGAGAACTGGTCCGAAGCCTGCCGAGCGCTGGCCGCCTCGCCCTTCGACCGCGTCCGCCTCCGGGTTCCGCAGCGGTTGGCTCAGCTGGACCAGCAGGTGCAGGACCTGCTGGCGGTCGACATGGCCGCCGAGATCGTCATCCCTGACGACCGGTTCGTGCCTGAGCTGGTCAACCGCCTGGCCGCCTACCGCAACGTCACGTGGTGCCTGGAGCCGACCGCCGACCTGAGATCGCGAGCCGAGCAGATCGCGGAACTCGACTCCGGCCGGCACCTCGTCTCCGCGCACGCGACCAACGACGCCGGAGTCCCATGGCTGACCCACCTCAGCGTTCCGCTGGAGAACCTGCGTGGGGTCAGCGCACTCCGCCGCGACTACCGCAAGCCTGTGCTCGTGGATGCTTGCGGCTACGAGGGCAACGGGTCCACCCCCGAGACCAGCCTCACCCCGCAGGAGATGCTCACTCGAATCTGGGAGGGGACCGTCCGCGGCGCGCACGTCGCCCACGGCGAGTGGTACGTCGACGGCGAGGACGGCCCCTGGTCCGGCGGAGGACTGCGGCCGGTCGGCGTGGTCGCGCAGCGGCTGCGGCTGCTGCGTGAAGTGCTGGACGAGCTGCCCGACGGCGTGCAGCCGGTCGACGACTACCGGGACGCCCCGACGCTCGCTGTCCCGGGGAGCTACTACCTGCAGTACCTCGGTGAGCACCAGTTCCCCGACCGTACGTTCAACCTGCCGGCCGGGACGTACCAGGTGGAGGTCCTGGACGTCTGGAACCACAGCGTGCGCCGGACGCACGAGACCGTCACCGACTCGTTGACAGTCAGGCTGCCCGGAACGCAGTACCAGGCCATCCAGATCCGGCGGACCAGCTGATGCCCGCGCTGACCTCCGGTGACCGGACCGCGGAGCTCCGCAGGACTCCGTACGGGGTGGTCCTCCACCTCGGACAGTCGGCAGCCGGCACGACGTACGTCGAGCGGCCGGTCGCCCAACTGCTGACCTGCTCGGCCGGTCGCCCGTGGCAACCCAATGCGATGCAGCCCGAGGGGTGGTGGCTCTCCCGGCGACCGGGTGAGCACCGGGCGGGCTGCCGGACCGGGCCGGTCGCGGTGGAGGTGCGGCTCTCGTTCGACGAGGCCGACCGGCTGAACCTCGAGGTTCGCTGGCGCAACAGCGGACAGCGCCGGCTGGGTGACCTCGCCGTCGGTCTGCTGCTCGACCTCGGCCGGCTCACCGACTGCCAGGTCACCCTTCCCGGTCTGCTCTACAACGACAACCCGTCCGCCGACCCGGCGCGCGCCGTCCCGCGGATCGGGCCGGCACCCGGCGGCGGTTTCGTCGCCGAGGAGGACCGGCTGCCGATCCCCGGGGTGAACCTCGAGTGGCGGGCCGGTCGGGAGCGTCGCTGGCTGAGCGTGTTCTCCCGCCCGGCGGCGCGCCGGTCGGCCGACGGTTCGGTGCGTTACGGCTCGCTCGGTCTCATCCGCCGGGAGGGACCGGTGGTCGCGGCGCTGAGCGGCGTACTGATGTTCGACGGCAAGCAGGACGTCCGGTACGTCAGCAAGGCCGAGACCGAGTCGACCGACGACGGCTACCTCACCTTGCTGCCGGGGGAGGTCTACACGCAGCGGCTGGTGCTCGACTGGGGATCGCAGGACGATCGCGGGCACGCGTTCCGGAACCTCGTCCGGACCGGGCGCGGGCTCTTCGACGAACCCGGCGCGCGACCGCTCACCCTGGACGAGGTCGTCGACCGCAAGACCGTTGCCCTGGACAACCGGTGGTACCGCGCCGGGACGGTGGCCGGCTACACCAAGTTCAGCGACGTCACCGGGAACGGCCCGGTGAAGGCCCGGCACTTCCTGTACGGCTGGACCGGCCAGGCACTGAAGCTCGCCTGGTGTGACGCCCGGCTCGGCTTCGAGTCGGGCGACCGGTCGCGGATCGACCGGTGCCGCGCGGCCGTCGAGTTCTACCTGGCGGGCAGTTCGACGCGGACGCCCGGTCTGCGGCACAACGCCTACCAGGTCGGCAGCCGGCGCTGGACCAGCTTCCGCACCGGCGGGCGCGCGATGGTGTCCAGCCGCGCGTACGGCGAGACGGTCGCCGACCTGGCCGACATCGTCGCGCTGTTCCGCTCGCACGGTGAGCCGGTTCCGCCGTCCTGGCCGGATGCCCTGGTCGCGTCGGTGAAGTTCCTCCGGACTGCGCTGCTGCCGGACGGCACGTTTCCGATCGGCTGGCGGCTGGACGGCACTCCTGCGTCGGCCGCGGTGTCGGCCGCGGGGATCCCGTGCGTCCTGGCCGCGCTCAAGGCGTCCGCCGTACTGGACGACTCGTGGTTGTTGCCGGAGGCGACCACGTGGCTGACCCGCTACCACGGTCAGCACGCGCGCACGTTCGACCGCCCGTTCGCCCGGTCGACGCTCGACGCGGCGTGCGAGGACAAGGAAGCGGGGATGTACTACTTCCTCGCCGCGTACGAGCTCTTTCAGCTGACCGGCGACGATCTCTACGCGGGGTGGGCCGAGGTCGCCGCCGACTGGCTGCTCACCTGGGTCTATGTCTGGTCGCCCGAGCAGGACCTGGACGCGCCGCTGCGAGCGGCCGGGTTCAACGCGATCGGCTGGCCGACGGTCAGCGTCCAGAACCACCACCTGGACACGTTCTTCCCGACCTACGAGCTGCACGAGTTCGGCACCGTCACCAGCCGGCCCGAGTACGTCGCCGCCGCCGAGACCACCGTGAACGCGCTGGGACAAGGCATCTGCGGTGCCGTCGGGGACTGGGGCTTCCAGATCGTCGGCGAACAGGGCGAAGCCGTCTTTCAGACCCACTGGCAACGCCGCGGGCACAGCAACACCTGGAACCCCTCGTGGGTGATCGCTGTCCCGCTCACCAACGCCCTGCGCCTCCGCACACCGCCCGCATGACTGATCACCTCGTCACGGACTACGGCGGCCGCCCGGGCGCAGACTGTACGGCGGCGTTCGAGCGGGCGGTCGGTGCTTGTGAACTGACCGGCGGGCGTGTCGTCGTGTCCGCGGGACTGTTCCGGAGCGGCCCCATCCGGCTCCGCAGCAACGTCGAGTTGCACCTCGCGGCCGGGGCGACCGTACGGTTCCTCACCGACCCGGCGGCGTACCCGATCGTCCGCACCCGCTGGCAGGGGATCGAGTGCCTCAGCCACTCACCCCTGATCTACGCGTACGACGAGGTGAACGTGGCCGTCACCGGAGTGGGCACGCTGGACGGAGGCGCGTCGTACGACACCTGGTGGCGGGACACGAAACCGGTCGACGACTGGAACCGCCTGCTCGGCCTGGTCGAGGACGACGTCCCGGTCGAGCAGCGGACCTTCCTGCCGGGCCACGGTTTCCGGCCCAGCTTCATCCAGGCATACGAGTGCCGTCGCGTGCGGATCGAGGACGTCCGCATCGTCAACGCGCCGATGTGGGTGGTGCACCCGGTGCTCAGCTCCGACGTCGTCGTCCGCGGGATCACCGTCGACAGCCGCGGCCCGAACAACGACGGCTGCAACCCCGACTCCTGCCGGGACGTCGTGATCAGCGGCTGCTCGTTCGACACCGGTGACGACTGCATCGCGATCAAGTCCGGCCGCGACGCCGACGGTCGCCGCGTCGGCCGGCCCAGCGAGAACATCCTGATCGAGAACTGCCGGTTCGGCACAGGCCACGGCGCGGTCACCATCGGCAGCGAAGCCAGTGGTGGCGTCCGGAACGTGATCGCCCGCGACCTCCACGTCACCGGCCCCGCCGTAAACCACGCTTTCCGCCTCAAGACGAACTCCCACCGCGGCGGCATCATCGAGCACATCGAGCTGCGCGACACACACGTCGCCGCCACCGCGGCGGCCGCAGTCCTGATCGACACCCATCACGCCGACCCCGAGGTCACCGGCGCACACCACCCGGCCGTCCGGGACATCACCATCTCCGGCCTGCGGGTCGAGCAATCTCCCACCACCCTGGAACTCCGCGACACCCCACGCTCACCTGTCCAGAGCCTGAGTCTCACCACCGCCCGGATCCGGGACGGTGGCCGACGGAGCGCACAGCGTACGGAAGGTCTCGAAGAGATCCGGAGCGCCGAGTTGGCCGGGCTTGAGTAGCAGGTGAAGTTCGTCGAGCAGGGCGTCGGAACTCGTGGCTCGGCACAGCACTGTGCCGGGAGACAGTTGATGATCGGCCGGGAGCACCTCGAGGGTGGCGACGCCCAGGGCGCGGACGATGCGTCCGGAGGTGTCGCCACCGGCGATGGCGACCCGACGTACGGCGGTATTGTGCACAACCTTGCGGACGACACCTGCCAAAACTTCACCGAAGGTCCCGACGAGGTGCGGCGCCGGCTGCTCCGTGTGGCGACCTGTGTGAACGACGACTCCGGGAGTCCCGTTCAGCAGGGCGGCGACGGCCTGTTGACCGGCGGTGGGGTCGGGCACCGTCAGAATCAGCCAGCCCGAGGCCAGGGCGTGCCCGAGTTGCTGTCTCGTCCTGGGCGACTGGCTACCCGACACGACCAGAGCCTGCGCCCGGTCGGCAGAGGTCGGCGCGGGCCCGCTCCCGGCATCGTCGGGCGAGCGCGGAGCGGCGCGCGCCGAACGCAGAGCGGCTCGGTCCGCGGCCCGCGCCGTGGACGACAGGCTCAGTGCCACCGCGCGGGACAGGCCGCCCGAGCCGATCGCGAAGCTCGGCATCCCGTTGCCGGATGCAACGATGGCTTGGCCCAGCCGTTCGAGATCGTTGTCGGTCAGAGCGTCGAGCACGACAGCATCGGCCGTCGACCGCGCAAGGTTGCCGGAGATGTCGGCGTAGTCGGTGAGGTGGAGACCCGCGATGCGGAGGTCGGTCTGACCGGCCAGGTGACGGCGAAGGTCGGATTCCCGCATGGGGGTGGCGGGGTGGTAGGCCATGGGAGGCTGGCGGTCGAGTCGGTGGACGGTGCCGGACTCGGCGGCGAAGTGGTGGCTGAAGACGGTGTAGCGGCCGAGGTCGGGTTGGGCGGCGAGGATCGGTACGGTCGCGGGACCGAAGACCGAGCGGCCGACCTCGAGGGCGCGGCCGATGCTGCCGAGCTCAGGAGACGAGTCCGCCGTCGAGCAGATCTTGTACTGGACGACGCGCGGATTCAGGTAACGCAGGGCGGTGAGGACGGGCCGCAGCTCGGCCTCCTGCTCGTCGGGAGGTAGCGACCGAGCGATACCGGCCACGCCGATCACGTCGTACCTCGTGGCCAGGGCGTGGAGTTCGTCGATCGGCGGAAGGTCGACCAGCAGGACGCCCAGCAGCCCACACCGCGCGAACTGCAGCAGTGCGTCCGTCGAGCCGGTGAAGTCGTCACCGTAGAACGCCGCCTCAACCACGGCCGGCTCCGAAGGTCTCGATGGCGCGTCGCAGAGCGGGTTCCGCCTGAGCCCACGCGTCCAGGTCACCGCCTTCGACCGCACACCGCCACGCCGTACGCATCGCGGTGACGCCGGCACCTGAGCCGTCGGGGTGGCCGTGGATCCCGCCGCCTGCAAGCACCAGCAGGTCGGTCGTTCCCGTGCGGCGGTAGGTCTGCGGAGCGAGGCCGGCCCACTGCCCGGACGACAGCACCGGCAGCGTCTGATACCCGCCGAACAGCGGCTGCCGGACCGCGGTGATCGAGCGGAGGACCTCGTCGTCGGTCTCGTAGAACTTGTTCGACAGGCCGTTCGTGTGCAGATGGTCGGCGCCGGCGAGGCGGGCCAGCTTCGACCAGGCGACGAAGTCGATACCCAGCCCGTGCGCTCTGGTGAACACGCCGGTCATCGCGCGGTGCCCGTGAATCGGCAGGTCGCACCGCTCCCGCAACCACGCGAGACCGGCCAGGCCGACCAGGTTCACACAGGCCATCACACAGCTCCCGCCGGCCGCCCGGACGAGGTCGTGGTTCGCCGCCATCCGGTCCAGGTCGTCGGTGATGTTGAACGCGTACATCGGCCGCCGCCCGGTGCGCGCGGCCACCTTGTCCAGTTCCTCGATCACCACCGCGACCCGGTCCGCGAGGCGCGAGTGCGGCGGGTTCCCCACCAGCTCGTCGTCCTTGATGAAGTCGATCCCCGCCTCGGCGAGCTCCCGGACGACCAGCCGCAACTCCTCGACCGGCAGCCCGATGCTGGGTTTCACGATCGTCCCGAGCAGCACGCCGTCCGGCCGGCCCATCAGGTCGCGGGTGCCGCTCACGCCGAACCGCGGACCGGGATAGCGAGCAGCGAACTCGGACGGCAGCTCGAGATCGAGCAACCGGATCCCGGCCAGTTGCCGGAGCTCGAACAGGTTCCCCGCGACCGCGGCCAGCAGATTCGGCAACGAGGGGCCGAAGTTCTGCACGCCGAAGGCGATCCGCACCCGCCCACTCGACCGCCGCGCTCCCGGCGGCCGGATCACCCCCGGCAGATCGCCATGGCCGGTCGGCGGCAGCTCCTCCACGGACAGCACCCGGGCGGCGAACTGCGACCGCAACTCCGCCGTCTCGCGAGCCACCGCCACGAACGTCCCGGTCGACTGCTCACCCGCGATCACCTCGGCGGCGTCGGCCAGCGGCAGATAGCTCTCCACCAAGTAGGTGGCCACAACCTCCGAGCCGCTCATCGGGTCGGGTCGATCTGCAGCTTGAGGTGGTCGACTCCGGCGTCCATCGACGTGAGCACGTCGGGAGTCTCCGCCAGCGGGAACGTCGCGGTGAGGTACGGACGGACGTCCAGAATCCGCTCGTTGACCAGTCGGGCCGCCTGGCCGAAGTCGGCCGGTGTGTAGATGGTCGACCCCTGGAGGGTGATCTCCTTCAGCACGGCCGGGTTGAGGTCGACCGACAACGGGCCGGCGAACATCGGCAGCAACACGACCCGGCCCCGTGGCCGAGCCAGCGCCATCGCCTCGGCCAGACACGTCGGATGCCCCGAGGCGACCACGACGACGTCGAAGCCGTCCCCGGTGAGCTCGGCGCCCGCCGCGAGCAGATCGTCCACGGCCGGGTCCACCACGTGCGGAACGCCCTGCTGACACAGGAATTCACGGTTGTACGCCTTGACATCGCTCACCAGCACGGTCGACGCCCCGCGGATCCGGCTCACCGCGGCCACCAGACTGCCGATCGGTCCACCGCCGAGCACCGCCACCGAGTCACCGGCCGTGACCGCGCCGGTCGTGCAATGCCACGCCACCGCCAGCGGCTCGATCAAGGCGCCCTCGTCGTACCCGATGCCGTCGGCCAGCGGCACCAGCACCCGCCCCGGAGCGGCGAAGTACTCACTCAGCATCCCCGGCCACCCACCACCCGGGACCTGCTTGCGACGACACAGATGTGGACGCCCGGCCTCACACTGCCCGCACTCCCAGCACGACAGCGCCGGCAGGACGGCGACCCGATCGCCCACGCCGAACGCGGGATCGCGCGACGCCACCACCTCACCCGCACCCTCGTGCCCGAGCACCACGGGTGGCTTCCGGAACGGATGATGCCCTCGCCAGGTGTGCAGGTCCGACCCGCACAACCCGACCGCACGCATCCGCAGCAGCACGCTGCCACCCGCCCCGAAACCGGGCCCAGAACCGGGCCCAGAACCGGGCCCAGAACCGGGCCCAGAATCGGGTCCGGGATCGGGCCCGGAATGGAGTCCGGGATCGATCGCGGCATCCGGTACGTCGACCACCGACACCTGCCGCGGTGCCTGAAGCAGTGCTGCTCTCACGAGTCCTCCCACCATCGAGTCCCGCAAGTCTCCGCCTGCAGACGTCAAGAAAACAAGGCCGATCGGCCAGCCTGTGGATGGAGCGTTGACATCGCCGACTCCAGGGGCAAAGGTTTTCCTCATGGTGACGATCCCGGCGACCCTGCTGCTCGAGGAACGGGCCGCGCTGGCGATGAACGCGGTGACCGGTCTGGCCGACGACGACCTGGACGGCATTCCGTTCTTCAGCGCGAACCTGCTCGCCCGCCCTGCCCGGCTGGACCACGGTGACTGGGACTACGGCTCCAGCCACGGCCGGCTGACCGACGCGTACCTGCTCGCGCAGCAGATGACCGGCGGGAAGAACTGGGAGCCTCACTGGGAGAAGGTCGCCGACCGCTACCGGCAGACCCTGTTCGGCCTGCTGCACCAGGACGGGCTCACCTATCGCCGAGAGCACCCCCGCGGTCACTGGCGGGCGAATGCCAACCTGATCGACCAGCGTGCGACCCTGCTGGCCCTCACCACCACGGTGATCGCCACCGGTGACAAGAGCGCCAAGCAGGCCGCGGAGCGGCAGGTCGCGGCCTTGAAGCGAATCGCGATCAAGGAACGCGACGTCTGGTTCTACCCCGCGTCGGAGTACACGCCGGACGGCTGGCCGTCCTCGAACGCGATCGATCTCCACCTCGCGCCGGATCCGGCGTCGTTCTCCGGCCGGCTGATCATGCCGCTCCTGCGCTATCACCAGGCCACGGGCAACCAGGACGCGCTGGAGCTGTGCGAGTGGTTCGCCCGCCTGATCGTCGAGAAGAGCGGCGTCTACCTGGACGACGGCAGC
Organism: Kribbella turkmenica; assembly: GCF_004348725.1. Taxonomy (GTDB): domain Bacteria; phylum Actinomycetota; class Actinomycetes; order Propionibacteriales; family Kribbellaceae; genus Kribbella; species Kribbella turkmenica. The sequence goes on along the minus strand of NZ_SMKR01000041.1, from coordinate 7,323 downwards.
TTCAACCCGGCCCGCGTCTACCGCAGCGGTCACTTCCACACCCGGGTAGGCACGCTCGAAGGGCTGGCCCGACTGGCCAGGCATACCGGTGACCACGGCCTGACCGAGTTCACGCGGCGCAGCTACGACTGGGTGCTCACGCAGGCGACCCGGTTCGGCTGGACGCCTGGTGACCTCGCCGACCAACGCTACGAGCACGAGACCTGTTCACTCGTCGACCTGATCGGTCTGGGGACGACGCTCGCCGGCAGCGGGCTCACGTCGTACTGGCCGGTGGTGGAGCGGTTCGTGCGCAACCACCTGGCCGCGTCGCAGTTGCAGGACGTCAGCTGGGTGAAGTCCGCACCCGACCGGTCCGGGGACGAGCCGGGCTGGCGGACGTACGTCGACGTCGGCGAGCGCGTCCTGGGCGCGTTCTGTGGGTACGGCGCTCCGAACGACTACGTCTCCGACGTACCGCTCGGGCGCGGTCATACCAACGACGTCCAAGCCTGCTGTGTCGGTTCCGGTGTCCGCGGGCTGTTCTGGGCATGGAACAGCATCGTCACCGGAGACGACGCGGTGACCCGGGTCAATCTCCTGCTCACCCGCGCACACCGCACTGTCGACGTGATCAGCCATCTGCCGGTCGAAGGCAAGATGGAGCTGACGGTCAACGAGCCGGTGGACGAGCTGCGCGTCCGGGCGCCGGAGTGGGCCGGCTACGCACGCCTCGAACTGCACCGCAACGACGAGGTGCGCACTGGCGCCGAGCGCATCTGGGCGCCGGACGGCTACCTCTCCATTCCACGGCCGCACAAGGGCGAGCGAATCGTGGTGACCTTCCCGATGGTCGAGCAGACCACGACCGAGTCGGCGGCCGGCAACGAGTTCCGGACGACCTGGCGTGGTGACGACGTGATCGCGATCGACCCGCCGGGCCGGTCCCGGCCCATGTACGGCGACCGCACGGAGCACGCCGGCGGTCTGCGCGACTACGAGCTTCACCGACCCGAAACGGAGTGGTCCTGGTGACATCTGGCTGGCTGCTGACCGATCCGCCGAGCGTTCCGGCGCTGACGCCGTACGACCTGCGCTGTGAGCACAGGGTCGAGCCACTCGGCGTCGGGACCGACCGGCCACGGCTGAGCTGGCGCCTGGCGTCGCCGGTGCGCGGAGACCGGCAATCCGCTTTCCGGGTCGTCCTCCAGCGCGACGGCGTCCGGGTGTGGGACAGCAGCTGGCGCACCGACGAACAGACGTATGTCGACCACGGCGGCGCACCGCTCACGTCGTCGACCGACTACGTGTGGCGGCTGGAGGTCCGGGACGCCGCGGGGAAGGTGTGTGAGGCGTCGGCGACGTTCGCCACCGGAATCTTCCACCCGGAAGAGTGGCATGCACGCTGGATCGAGCACGACTGCGAGACCGACGGGTACTTCGAACCACCGGTCGACCGCCAGGAGCCCCGCTCGGTGCGCCAGGCCACACTGGCCGCACCGCGCTACTACCGCCGCTCGTTCGACCTCACCAAGCCGATCACCAGAGCACGCGTCTACGCGACCGCCCACGGCCTCTACCAGCTCAGTGCGAACGGCCGGCGCGTAGGCAACGACGAGCTGACACCCGGCTGGACCGACTACCGCTACCGCCTCGCGTACCAGACGTACGACGTCACTGACCTGTTGCGCGAAGGTGAGAACGTCCTGGGCGCCGTGCTCGGCGAGGGCTGGTGGTCCGGGTACGTCGGCTGGGACACCCGCAGTCACGCGCACCACTACGGCAAGAAGCCACAACTCTTCGCGCAGCTCGTCGTCGACCACGCCGACGGCTCGCAGACGATCGTGGCGACCGACAGCGAGTGGATCGAGCGCACCGGCCCGCTGCGGTTCGCTGACCTGCTGATGGGGGAGTCGTACGACGCCCGCCTCGAGCTCGGCGACTGGTCGAGTCCCGGGTACGACGCCACCGGCTGGGCGCCGGCCGGTGACGCCGGTGCGGACAAGTCGACATTGGTTGCTGCCAGCACCGAACCCGTCCGGATGACGGAGGCCCTCCCGGCACTGACGGTCGACGCCCGCGGGCCGGGTCGCTACGTCGTCGACCTCGGGCAGAACATCGCCGGCCGCGTCCGGTTGCGGGTCCGGGGTGCCGCGTCCGGTGACCGGATCCGGCTGCGGCACGGCGAGATGCTCGAGCCCGACGGCGAGCTCTACACCGCCAACCTCCGGACCGCCGACGCGACCGACTACTACGTCAGCGCAGGCGGCGACGAAGAGTTCTTCGAGCCGGTCTTCACCGTCCACGGCTTCCGGTACGTCGAGATCGACGGCTACCCGGGTGAGCTGACCACGGCCGACGTGACCGGCCGCGCGCTGCACTCGGACACCCCGGTCGCCGGCCGGTTCACATGCTCCGACGAGGGCGTCAACCGGTTGCTCAGCAACATCCGCTGGGGTCAGCGCGGCAACTTCGTCAGCGTGCCGACCGACTGCCCGCAGCGCGACGAACGCCTCGGCTGGACGGCGGACGCGCAGATCTTCCTGCCGACCGCGGCGTACCAGGCCGACGTGCTGACGTTCTTCGGCAACTGGCTCGGCGACCTCGCGGTCGCCCAGACCGGCGAGGGCGCGATCCCGGACGTCATCCCGCACGTGATCACCGGCCGGCACGGCACCCCCGCCTGGGCGGACGCCGCGACGATCGTCCCCTGGACGCTGTACCGGACGTACGGCGACGAACGTGTCCTGCGGCAGGCCTGGCCGACGATGAAGCACTGGGTCGACTACGTCCACCGGGCCAACCCGGACCTCATCTGGCGCAAGCGGACCAGTGGTCACTACGGCGACTGGCTGCAGGTCGGCGTCCGCACGGACCGCGACGTGCTGGCGACGGCGTACTTCGCCCGCAGCGCCGAGCTCACCGCCGCCGCGGCGCGCGTGCTCGGACTGGACGGCGAGGCCGCCGCGTACGGCGAGCTGCGGGCACGGATCGGGGACGCGTTCGTCCGGGAGTTCGTGGATGCCGGGGGCAGGGTTCGCGGTGACACCCAGACCGGCTACCTGCTGCCGTTGGCCTTCGGACTGCTGCCGGAGGAGTCCGAGCAGGCGGCCGTCAAGCACCTGGTCGCCGATCTCGAGCGACGCGGCCGATCACTGACGACCGGGTTCGCCGGTGTCGCGCTGCTGTGCCCGATGCTGGCGAAGTACGGGCATCTCGAGCTGGCGTACGACCTGCTGCACGACGACCGGTATCCCTCCTGGGGCTACTCGATCCGCCACGGCGCGACCACGATCTGGGAGCGCTGGGACGGCTGGACGGAGGAGGGCGGCTTCGGCCCGGTGGCGATGAACTCGTTCAACCACTACTCGCTGGGCTCGGTCGGGGAGTGGCTGTACGGCGGGGTCGCCGGCATCGACCAGGCAGCCGACTCGGTGGCGTTCCGGGACCTGGTGATCAAGCCACGGCCGGGCGGACGGCTGACCTGGGCGGAGGGTGCGTACGACGCTCCCACCGGCCGGGTCGCGACGCGCTGGGAACTGGCCGACGGCACGGTCACCCTGGACGTGACGGTCCCTCCGGGCGCGACCGCGACGGTCCACGTGCCGACGACGGACGCGGACTCGGTGCGCGAGTCCGAGAAGCCGATCTCGGCGCAGGACGGTGTCGAGGTGCTGGGATCGGCCGATCGGGCGCTGGTGTGCCGGGTGCAGTCGGGCCGCTACAGCTTCACCGCTCAGGCCTGAGCGGTACGCCGGCGACGCGGAGGACGGGCCGTGGACCCCCGGATCACCAGTTCGCCGGTGAGATGTGTGGTGTTGGCCGGGGCCGTCGGGTTGAAGTGCTGCCAAGCCTGACGGCCCAGCTCGACCGTGGAGACGGCGTACGTCGTCAGACCGGGGTCGGTGTGTGCACTCATGGGTGCGTCGTCGACGCCGGCCACCGAGAGGTCGTCGGGGACGGACACGCCCAGCTCGCGTAGGCGACTGAGGACCCCGACGGCCACGTGGTCGTTGAAGGCGATCAGTGCGGTCGGGCGGTGGCCGAGGGCCTCGTCGACCGCGTTGAAGCCGTCACGGAGCGCCGAGCCGCAGGGCACGCGGATGATCGTCCGGCCGGCGGCCTCCGCGGTCCGGAACCCGCGCTGGCGTTGCTGGTCGGACCAGGCCTGCGGCGGACCTTCGAGGTAGACGATCCGCTTGTGCCCGAGGGACCCGAGATGCTCACACAGCAACCGGACACCGTGGTGGTAGTCGACGACCACGGCTCCCACCGACGGATGGCGCAGCACCCGGTTGATCAGGACGAGCTTCCGGCTGGCGGCGGCGACCTCCTTCAGCCGCGGCGTGCTCATCCGGGGCGCACACAGCAGCAGGCCGTCGACCCACCGGGCCAGCTCGATCGCCGCGCGGTACTCTCGCTCCGGGTCCTCGTCCGTTCCCGCGACCAGCGTGTGGTTGCCGTCGGTGGCGGCCTCGGCGGAGATGCCCTTGAGGATCTCGGCGAAGTACGGGTTGCCCAGGTCCGGCGCGACCACCCCGATCGTCCGGCTGCTGCCGCGCAGCAGGGTCTGGGCCGCGGGGTTCGGCCGGTAGCCGACCTCCTGGGCGGCCGCGCGGACGCGTTCGGCGACCTGGTCCGAGACCGGCTTGCCGCCGCTGAGCACCCGGGACACGGTCGCGGTCGAGACCTCGGCGAGTCGCGCCACGTCGTGGATCGTGGCCCGGCCGGCGCGATCCCTGGTCGACTTTCTCACGCGCACATTGGACCATGCCGCGGCGCGATTCGCTGCTACCGCAAACATGTAAACCTTTTCCCGTTGCGCCGAACTTCTCTCGGCGAGCTCTTGACGAAGCTCCGGCGCGCTGCGACGGTAGCCGAGGAAAAGGATTACCCGCCCACCGCCCCGGGCCTTCCGGACGGCGGTCCGCGCGAGGAGACTCCCGTGACACACCGCCCCATCGCCCGCCTCCGTTCCGTCCGCTGGTCCGCCGCCGGCCTCTGTCTGGCCCTGGTTCTCGGCGTCCTCGTCACCCCGGCCGGTGCGCCGGCGCGCGCCGTCGCGGCCGCGAACCCGGCCACGTTCGGACCGTTCGACCCGCGGATCGAGCTGGACGGCCACTGGGGACGCGACGACGACGTGGCGATCACGGTGAACTCCGGCTCGTCACTGCGCTTCCGCTTCACCGGCGACCGGCTCGGCGCCTGGTTCGACACCGCGTCGATCACGTCGCCGGCCCAGCTCTACGTGTCCGTCGACCGCGCGGAGCCCGTGCTGGTGAAGGTCGACGAGGACCACAAGGTGTTCGTCGAGGGGCTCGACCCGGACGTCGCGCACACCGCCGAGATCCTGGTCAAGGACGTCGACGAGTACGTCAACCGCTGGACGGTGCCGCTGCAGTCCGGTGTCGTCCTCGAGAAGATCGAGCTCGCGCCGCTGGCCACCCTGATCCCGTTGCCGACGGCCGCCGAGCACCGGATCGAGTTCTACGGCGACTCGATCACCCAAGGCGTGATGGCGCTCTGCCCGGAGCTCGGCAGCGACTGCGCCGACGGCACGAAGGCGTACCCCCACCTGGTCGGCAAGGTGTTCGGCGCCGACCTCAACCAGGTCGGCTTCGGCAAACAAGGCATCATCCAGCCGGGACACGGCAACGTCGGTACGGCGGCCGAGTCGTTCGGCTGGAACCTGGCCGGCTTCCCGGCCGCGCCGTTCGACCCGGACGCGGTCGTGGTCAACTTCGGCACGAACGACGCGCCGTACCCGAGCAGCCGGTTCACCCGCGGCTACCTGGCCTACCTCCGCCAGATCCGCGCCGCGAACCCGCGTACCCTGATCCTCGCCATCCGCCCCTTCAACGGGACGCACAGCGCGGACATCAAGGCCGCGGTCGCGGCGACACAGGACAGCAGGATCGTGTACGTCGACACGACCGGGTGGCTCGGCGCGGACGACTTCAACGGCAGCACCCATCCGAACGTCAAGGGTCATCAGGTCGCGGCCGTCGAGCTGACCAAGGTGCTCCAGCAACTGACCGGCTGGAAGACCACGCGTCCGACCGTCCCCGAGCTGTCTCCGCGGGGTACGGCGGATGCCACCTGCTCAGACACGACACTCAGGCTGACCTTCGACGGACCTGTGCAGCTCGGTGTCCAGGGCAAGCTCCGGATCCACCGGGCGGGCGGAGAGGTCGTCGACACGATCGACCTCGCCGACCGGACGTCGTACCAGCGCCTGATCGGAGGCGCCCGGTCCGACTACGGGCAGCCGCACACCTGGACGTACGAGGCGGTGACCGTCGACGGCCGGACGGTCTCGATCCATCCGCACCAGCGGCTGGCGCCCGGCCAGGTGTACTACGTCACCGTCGACCACGGATTCGTCGTCGGCCATCCTGGGATCACGGTTCCGAGCCTGTGGAGGTTCCGTACCCGGCACGACCCGGCGACCGACGGTCGGCTGCACGTAGGGCCGAAGGGCGACTTCTGCTCGGTCCAGGGCGCGATCGACTTCGTGACCGAGGGCCACACCTCGCGAATCGCCGTGGCGCCCGGCTTCTATCGTGAGCTGATCTACGTGCCGCAGACCAAACCCGGGATCACGATCATCGGTGCCGGCGCGGGCCGGACGGTCATCGGCTACCCGAACAACAACCTGCTGAACGGCGACTACGCGATGGCGAACGTCCCGATCGAGCAGGCGTACTGCCCGCGGCGCGTGCTCGCCCACCCCGACCGCTTCAACTGCTGGCGGGCCGCGTTCGGTGTCGACGCCGACGACTTCACCCTGACCGACGCGACCGTGCAGAACCTGACGCCGTACCGCGGCTCACAGGCCGAGGCGTTCCGCGGAAACGGCGAGCGGATCGTGCTCGCCCGGGTCCGGATCCTCGGCTACCAGGACAGCCTGCGGTTGCAGGGCAAGGGCTTCGTGACCGACAGCTACGTCGAGGGTGACGTCGACTTCGTCTGGGGTACCGGCGGGGTCTTCGTCCAGGACTCGGAGCTGAAGGCGCTGCACGAGGGCTACTACAACCAGGTCCGCAACAGCGACGACGGGTCGGGCAACATCTTCGTGAACGTGCGGCTGACCCGCGGGCCGGACGTGCCCGACGACAGCGTGTTCCTCGGCCGGGTCGAGCTGAACCGGTTTCCGACCAGCCAGGTCGTGTTCATCGACTCCGCGATGGACGCCCACGTGAAGAAGCAGGGCTTCCAGATCACCAACCCGAACGACTGCGCGGCCGCCGGCCGGGTCCGGTTCTGGGAGTACCGCAGTACCGACCTGTCCGGCCGGCCGCTCGACACCAGCGCGCGACTGGCGTGCTCCCGGCAACTCAGTGA
>NZ_SMKR01000040.1 GCF_004348725.1 Kribbella turkmenica | reverse complement strand
CCCGGCGGCGGTGATGCCGGCGAGCTGGCCAGGCCGTTCCTCGGCGGCCCTGCCGGCCTCCCACAACGCCTGCCGGCGGTCGAGCCCGAAACAGTCGAAGGCGCCCGCGGTGGCCAGCGCCTCCACCTGCGCGGCGGTGATCCCGGTCCGGCGGACGAGGTCGGCCATCTCCGTGAACGGCCCGTTGCGCTCGCGTTCCTCGACGATCAGCTTCGCGCCCTTCTCGGCGACCGTGCGCACCTCCGACAGTCCCAGCCGGACCGCGAACGCGCCGTCGCGGCGGTGGGCACCGGTGTCGAACGGCGCCTTCGGGTCGAACGGCCCGACCAGCGGCTGCGGGTCCACCAGGCACACCGGGTCGCCGGTCGGCCCGGTGAGCTGCTGTCCGTCGACCAGTTGCTCGAGGCCGGCGTCGACCCCCGAGAGGTGCAGGTCCGGCCGGCGGACCTCCACGCCGTGGCGGCGGGCGTCGGCGACCAGGGACTGCGGTGAGTAGAACCCCATCGGCTGGGCCCGCAGCAGCGCGGCCAGGAACGCGGCCGGGTAGTGCAGCCGCAGCCACGTGCTGGAGTAGACCAGCAGGGCGAAGCTGATCGAGTGCGACTCGGCGAACCCGAAGTTCGCGAAGGCTTCGATCTTGTCGTAGATCTCGTCGGCCAGGTCGCCGGTGATGCCGTTGCCGGCCATCCCGGCGTACAGCTTCTCCTTCAGGGACGAGATCTTCTCGATCCCGCGTTTGGACCCCATCGCGCGCCGGAGCAGGTCGGCCTCGTCGCCGTCGATCTCGCCGACCGCCATCGCCATCTGCATCAGCTGCTCCTGGAACAGCGGCACGCCCATGGTCCGCTCCAGCACCGGCCGGAGCTTCGGGTGCAGGTAGGTGACCGGCTCCGCCCCGGTCCGGCGCCGGATGTACGGATGGACCGCACCGCCCTGGATCGGGCCGGGCCGGATCAGCGCGATCTCGGTGACCAGGTCGTAGAACCGCCGCGGCTTCAACCGCGGCAGGGTCGCCATCTGCGCCCGCGACTCCACCTGGAACACCCCGACCGAGTCCGCCCGGCACAACTGGTCGTAGACGCCGGCCTCCTCCTTCGGAATCGTGTGCAGCAGCCACGACTCCCCCACGTGCTCGCGGACCAGGTCCATGCAGTACTGCAGCGCGGCCAGCATCCCGAGCCCGAGCAGGTCGAACTTCACCAGCCCCATCCACGCGCAGTCGTCCTTGTCCCACTGCAGGACCGTGCGGTTCTCCATCCGGGCGTGCTCGATCGGCACCACCTCCCCCACCGGCCGCTCGGTCAGCACCATCCCGCCCGAATGGATCCCCAGGTGCCGCGGGAACTTCAGCAGCCCGGTCGCCATCTCCACCACCCGTGGCGGGATGTCGTGCTCGGTCGAGGTGATCTCCGGGCTCCAGCCGTCCACCTGCTTCGACCACGCGTCCTGCTGGCCGACCGAGTACCCCAGGGCCTTGGCCATGTCGCGGACGGCGGACTTCGGCCGGTAGCTGATCACGTTCGCCACCTGGGCCGCGTTCCGCCGGCCGTACTTCGCGTAGACGTGCTGGATCACCTCCTCCCGGCGGTCGGAGTCGAAGTCGACGTCGATGTCCGGCTCCTCCGTCCGGGTCGAGGCGAGGAAACGCTCGAACGGCAGGTTGTAGAGGATGCTGTCGACCGCGGTGATCCCGAGCGCGTAGCAGACCGCCGAGTTCGCCGCGGAGCCCCGGCCCTGGCAGAGGATCCCGTGGTCGTGCGCGAACTTCACGATGTCCTGGACGATCAGGAAGTACCCCGGGAAGCCCTTCTCCTCGATCACGTCGAGCTCGCGCTCCAGCCGCTCGTACGCGTCCGGGCGCTCCGCGCGCGTCCCGTACCGCAGGGCGGCGCCCTCGAAGGTGAGGTGCCGCAGCCAGGACATCGGGTCGTGGCCGTCCGGCACGTCGCGCAACGGCAGCTTCGGCTTCGCCCGGGCCAGGTCGAAGGCCAGCTGGCCGGCCAGCGTGACCGACCGCGACACCGCTCCCGGGAACTTCCGGAACCGGGTGGCCATCTCGGCTCCCGACCGCAGGAACGCCATCCCGGCCGGCGGCAGCCAGCCGTCCATCGAGTCCAGGTCCCGCCGGGCCCGGACGGCGGCCACCGCGGCGGCCAGCTTGTGCTGCGCCGGGGTCGCGTAGTGAACGTTGTTGGTGGCAACCACCGGGAGCCCGCGGTGCGCGGCCAGCCCGGCCAGCACCCGGTTCCGGGTCGAGTCGGCGGGCAGGAGGTGGTCGATCAGCTCGACCACCACCCGGTCCTTGCCGAACAGACTCGTCAACCGGTCGAGCTCCCGACCGGCGGCAGCCGGGCCGTCGGCGAACCCGCCGAGCTCCAGCGCCTGCCGGACCAGCCCCTTCCGGCACCCGGTCAGGATCAGCCAGTGTCCCTTCCCCGCCTCGGCCAGCTCCTCCAGGTCGTAGACCGGTTTGCCCTTCTCACCGCCGGCCAGCTGCGCCTCGGTGATCGCGCCCGCCAGTCTGTGGTACCCCTCCTGGCCCTCCGCGAGCACCAGCAGGTGACTGCCCTCGGGGTCGGCCACACCGTTCTGCGGGCCGGTCAGGCCGAGGGAGAGCTCCGCCCCGAACACCGTGGGCAGCGCGTACGCCGCGGCCGCCTCGGCGAACCGGGCCGCGCCGTAGAACCCGTCGTGATCGGTCAGCGCCAGCGCGTGCAGGCCCTGCCGGACCGCGGCCTCGACCAGCTCCTCCGGCTGCGACGCGCCGTCCAGGAAGGAGAAGTTCGAGTGCGCGTGGAGCTCGGCGTACGGCACCGCGTGCTCCGGCCGGCGGGCGGCCAGGGCCTGGGGCGGCACGTACGGCCCGCGGTGTTGCGACCACGCCGGGCTGTCGCCGCCGTCGGCCGTCACCGGACGGTCACCGTGGCTGCCCGGCCGCGACCGGTTCGACAGTTTGCGCTCCAGCTCCGACCACTTGACCGGCGGATTGTTGTAGCCCATCGCACACACCTCCCGTCGACCACAAGACTAGAACATGTGTTCGAAGTAGCGCTAATCTGAAGCCATGCTTGGGCGGTTCACGGTGCGGCCTCTCGACGACGGATCGAACAGATTCGGCGTCTGGGACGGCGCGGTCAACGGGTGGCGGGCAACAGACATCGACGACGAGACGGAGGCACACCGGATAGCCAGCGATCTCGACGTCCAGTACGACGCTCACGGTCCGCGACCGGCCGACGCGATCCGGAAGGTGAATCCGACCCAGGCGGTCCAGCGGGCGCAGTGGCACAACGGCGAGCTCGACGTCTGGATCCGCGACAACGGCGAGTGGCTGGGCCGCGTCCGGGACAAGAACGGCCGGGTCACCTGGATCCCCGGCAGCGACCTGCGCCCGCTGTAGCCGCTGTGGGAGCCCTCAGTCCCCGTCGGAGAGGTAGACGGTGATCAGGGAACCCTCCGGGGCACCCTCGCGGGCTCTGGGGTCGGTGTAGGCGACGGTGCCCTCGTTCTCCGGGGAGCGGACCCGGTCGTCGGCGATGACGACGTCGAAGCCGGCCTGCCGCAGCTTGTCCTCGGCCTCGTCGGGGTTCAGCCCGTGGATCGGCGGGATCTCCTGGCGGTCGCCGTCGGCCGTCGTCGGCCTGGGCGCGACGAAGCGGCGCAGCGACATCCCGTCCAGGGCGCCTTCCATCGCCGTCCGCCAGAGCGGGCCGGCGGTGCCGGAGCCGGTCGGGTCGGAGATGTCGCGGCCGTCGAGCGTGTGCCGGTACATCAGGTTCGTGTACGGCAGGTTGGCGTCGGCCACCACGGCGGCCGCGGCCAGGTTCGGCGCGTAACCGGCGTACCAGACCGCCTTGTTCTCCTGGATCGTGCCGGTCTTGCCGGCCAGGTCCCAGTTGCCGAAGTTCAGCCGGCCGCCGGTGCCGCCGGGCTCCATCACCGCGCTGAGCACCCGGTTCACGCCGTCCGCGACCTCAGGCTTGAGGGCCTGCTTGCACTCGATGCCCGGCGTCTTGATCGGCCGGCGGGACTTGTCCAGGACGGCGGTGACCAGCAGCGGCTTGCAGTACTTGCCGCGGGCCGCGAACGTCGCGTACGCGTTCGACAGCATCAACGGCGTCACGTAGCCGACGCCCAGCGTCATCGAGATCACCTGGTCGAGCGGCTCCAGGGTCTGGCCGTTGTACATGCCGAGCGCCTGGGCGGTCTTGGCGATCGCGCACAGGCCAACCCGTTGCGACAGTTGCAGGAAGTACGTGTTCGTCGAGTACCTGGCCGCCTCGACCATGGTCAGGTTGCCGCCCTGGGTCGAGTTCTGCGGCGTGTAGTCCGGGTCCCTGGTCCAGCCCGTGCAGGTCCGGAACTTCTTCCCGCTGAGGTTGATCTGCTGCGGCGAGTTGATCCGGTAGTCCAGGGGGATGCCCTTGGAGATCGCGGCCGCGACCGTGAACGCCTTCATCGTCGAGCCGTTCTGGAAGCCGCCGAACCCGCCGGGGTAGGACTTCTCCACGTTGTAGTTGTAGGCGGTCTGGAAGGAGCCGCGGCCGTACGGCCGGCTCTGCACCATCGCCTTCACCAGACCGGTGCCGGGCTCGACGACGGTGATCGCGGCGACCGCGCTGTCGGTCCGCTTGGAGTGCTCGTCGATCGACGCCTGCGCGGCCTTCTGGATCCGCCGGTCGAGCGAGGTCGTCACGGTCAGGCCGCCGGTCTTGAGGTAGTGCTCGCGGTCCTTGACCGTCCGGCCGAGGGCCGGGTTCTGCAGCAGCTTCGAGACGACGTACTCGCAGTAGAAGGGGTACTTCGAACTCGCGCAGCCGTTCGGGACCTTGAGGACCCTGTCCGGGTCGATCACCGGGGTCTTGAGCGCGACGTTCGCCTGGTGCGGCGAGATCACCTTCAGCTCGAGCATCCGCCGGATCACCACGTCCCGGCGGGCCTTGGCCCGGGCCATGCTGTTGGTCGGGTCGTACCCGGTCGGGTTCTTCACCAGGCCGGCCAGCAGGGCCGCCTGCGGGAGGGTGAGGTTCTTGGCCGTGGTCCGGAAGTAGTGCTGCGCGGCCGCCTGGACGCCGTACGCGCCGTCGCCGAAGTTCACCACGTTCAGGTACCGCTCCAGGATCTCGTCCTTGGAGTACTGGCTCTCGACCGCGATCGCGTACCGCAGCTCGGTCAGCTTGCGCTCGTACGTGACCGCGGTGGCCCGGTGCCGCTCCTCGGCGGTCTTGGCCTTCTCGACCAGGCTGAGCTTCACGTACTGCTGGGTGATGCTCGACCCGCCCTGCTGCACGTCGCCCGCGGTCTGGTTGCGCAGCATCGCCCGCAGCGTGCCCTTGAGGTCGAGGGCGCCGTGCTCGTAGAACCGGGAGTCCTCGATCGCCACGATCGCCTTGCGCATGATCGGGCTGATGTAGCTCAGCGGCACCGGCAGCCGGTTCTGCTCGTACAGCGTGGCGATCACGGTGCCGTCGGCGGCCAGGATCCGGCTGCGGACCGCGACCGGCTCGATCTCCAGCTCGCGCGGCAGCGTCTGGACGGTCTCCACGACCTTCTCGCTGCCGACCCCGGCCAGGCCGGCGAACGGGACCGCCAGGCCGGCCGCCAGCGCGCCGGACATCACGCTCACGGCGAGAAAAGTCACCAGTGCGCGCGTCTTGCTGCGACCGCCCCTGTCGGTGCGCATACCTCCAGGTTAGAGGGGTCCGTCGTCACCGGCCAGGCGACCGGCGAGTGCCTCGATCAACCGGGGGCGCAACTCGGTCGCGCTGATCACCGCGTCGACCGACCCGACCTCGACGGCTCGCTGGATACTGTGCACCCGGTCGAACCCGGTCGCGACCTCGCCGAGCTTCTCCGCCCGTACGGCGGTGCGCACCTCGGCCAACTCGGTCGCCAGGGCGGCCCGCTCTGCCCCACTCGCCTCCCGGACCCGCTCGGCGAGCGTCGCGACCCGCGGGTCGGAGGCGGTCCGCGCGTCCACCTCGCCGGCGAACACGACCGCGGCCGCCGGCGCACCGCCGATCACGGACGCGAACGAGCCCTCGACCGCGAGGACGGTCATCGACGGGTTCAGCGCCTTGGAGAACACCACGAACGCGCCGCCGTGGTAGCGCGACACCACGCAGAACACGATCGGGCCGGAGAAGTTCACGATCGCCCGGCCGATCTCGGCGCCGTACTCGAGTTGCAGGTTGCGCATCGAGTCGGGTGAGCCGTCGAAGCCGGACAGGTTCGCGAGCACGACCAGCGGCCGGTTCCCGCTGGCCGCGTTGATCGCCCGGGCCGCCTTCTTCGACGACCGCGGGAACAGCGTGCCGGCGGTGTAGGTGTCCGGGCCGTCGGTCGGCGGGAAGCCCCGGCGTGGCACCGACCGGGACTCGATCCCGAGCAGGCAGACCGGGTACCCGCCGAGCCGGGCGTCCTGCACGACCGCGGTGTCCGCGTCGGCCATCCCGGCCCAGCGCTCCAGCACCGGGTGGTCCTGGTCGGTGACGGCCCGCATCAACGTGCGGATGTCGAACGCCTTCTTGCGCTCCGGGTTCGTCGCGGCCGAGAAGATCTCGCCGACCGTGCGGAAGTCGCTGCCCGCGACGTTGTGCGGGTACGTCGTGACGTCGCGGTCCACCGGGTCCGACGTCTCGGCCCGGCGCGGTCCGCTCTCCCCCGGAACGACGTAGGTGTGGTCGTAGTGCGCCATCAGCACGTCCCGGGCCCCCTTGAGGTCGGGCGCCCAGTACTGCGCCTGGCCGTTCGGGCCCATCACCCGGTCGTAGCCGCCGATGCCGAAGTTGTCCTCCGCGGACACCCCGCCGGAGAAGTCCAGCGACTGCTTGCCGGTGAGCACCATCGCGCTGTCCGGCGTCATCACCAGGATGCCCTTGGTGTGCATCAGCATGGTCGCCTCGGCGTTCCAGTACGGCTGGGCGCCGACGTTGATGCCGGCGACGACGATGTTGATCTCGCCGCCGTCCTGGGTGAACTCGACGATCCGCTTCAGCGCCTTGGCCACCCAGTCCATGTTCTCGGTGCCGGAGTCCATCGAGATCCGGGCGCCGGCGGACAGCGAGTACCACTCGACCGGCACCCGCATCCGCTCGGCCAGGTCGAGCGCGGCGATGATCCGGGAGCACTCCGCCTCCGCGACCGCGCCGAGCGCCATGGTCGGGTCGCCGCTGAGCACCACCCGGGTGACGCCTTCGGGGTACCGGGTGGTCGGCGTGGTGACCACGCCGGCGATCAGGCCGGCCTTGTTCAGCCCGCGCGGCCGCTCGACGGGCACGAGCGCGCCGGTGTCGTCCAGGTCGTACTCCGTCCAGGTGCCACCCGGCCCGGCCACCATGCCGGCGACCTCGTAGGGGTAGACGGTGTTCCGGCGACGGGACCGCTGGACCTTCTGCGCGTAGTCGTCGAGCGGCTTCAGCCGCTCGGTCGGCGGCTGCTCCACCGACGTGACCACACCCGCGCCGTGCTGGTAGTAGAACCGCGCGGCGAGCAGGTTGACCGAGCCGTCCGGGGTCGCCACCCGGCCCTGGACGAGGACCTCCTCGATCCCGGCCCCCGCGGTCATCGGCGCGATGTTGCGGCGCAGCGCGGTGAGCTCGTCGACCTGGGCGTCGATCTGCGGCCAGATGTGCACCCAGACGTGGTTCATGTCCAGCTTGGCGCCGGCCGCGCCGCGCTCGGTGCGGGCCCGGCGGATCGCCTCCAGGCAGTTCGCGATCGCGCGCTCCGCGTGCGGCAGCGAAGTGACCTGCCCGTCCTCGTCGCGGACCACCGCGAACTGGCGGACCTGGGCGAGCGCGACCAGCCGCTGGTCGGCCTCGTTGTCCCGGGCGACGCAGTGGTAGAGCAGCACGTCCTCGGGCGCGTCCAGCCGGGTGATCCGGAAGTCGTACAGCCGCCACAGCGTCAGCCGCCGGCCGACCATCGGGTGCACGCCGCGGACGTTGTCGTCCTCGGTCATCGACCCGGCCGCCGGGCGGTAGGTGAAGTACCAGACCGGGCGGCCGTCACCCCGGGCGACCGCGACGGACAGGCGGCGTACTTGCTGGGAGACCGGCAGAGCGGTGACCAGGTCGCGCAGGTGGTCCGACGCCTCCTGCAGTCCTTCGGGAATGTCCGGGCCGTACAGGTACAGCTCGGCGACGGCCTCGCGCCCGGCCGGCCGGGCGTCCACCTGCGCGGTCAGCGCCTGGACGAGCCCGCTGTCCGGGTCGGCCAGCTCAACCACCGCGCCGACCGTGGTGACGAGGTGGCTCAGCCGGTCGTCGATCGAGTAGTCGGCGGTCGCGAACGGCCGGCCGTCGACCGCGAAGTCGCGCAGGTCGTGCAGTTCGTACTCGCGGTAGTGCCGGCGGATGAGCACCTCGAGCATCGGCTCCTGCTCACCCCAGCCGTGCTCGAGCCGCTGCGCCAGGAAGCGGACGATCGGCTCCGGGATTGACGCCAGCGCGTCGATCCGCTCCTTGCGGTTCGGCGCCTGCGGGTCCGCGGACAGGGCCGCGACCTCGTCGCCGACGCCGGCCAGCACAGAGGCCCGCTCGGCGTCCACCAGCGGCTGGTCGTACCAGCGGAACCGGACGCTGCGGGCCAGGTCGCCGATCACCGGGAAGCGCAGCTGGGTGGCCACCACCAGCCGGTCCAGCAGCTCGTGCGCGCCGTCGTCCAGCGTGGCGGCCGGCCGCGGCTCGGCGATCCAGCGCTGCAGCACCGCTGTCACCAGCAGCACGTCCGGCGTGGACCGCTGCTGGGCGAGGAAGATCCGGAAGACGGCTTCCTCCAGCTCGGTACTGCGCTCGAAGTCCGTCACCCCGTAGTGGCCCAGCACCCGGGCGAGCCGCGTACGGAACTCCGCCGGCAGACCGCCGCGCTCGGGGTCCAGGCTCTGCAGGTAGGTGTGGAAATGCTCGCGCGGGCTGTGCACCCGGTTCTCGGTGCTGATCTCCTCGCCGGCCGGCCGGTTGCGGCTCAGTTCGACGAAGTCCGCGAACACCTGCAGCAGGTCCATCTCGGCCGACACCGGCGGCTGCGGCAGCTCCGCCCGCGCCGACAGGTAGTCGGCGAGCATGCCGCCCTCGTCCTGCGGGTCGATGTCGAACCCGAGCAGCATGCTGCGCAGGTCGTCCAGACCCCGCTCGACCCGCTCGGCCGCGGACTTCTCTCCCGACCCGTTCGGCAGATCCAGCCGTACGCCGTTGTCCACCGGTGCGGCCTCTTCCGCACCGGCCTCGTCGTCGACCGGCTCCAGCCGGACCAACGGCGCACCCGTCTCCACCTGGCTGCCGGCGGCGACCAGCAGCTCCTTCACTGTGGCCTTGAACGGCGCGTTCAGCACCGTCTCCATCTTCATGCTCTCCAGCACGAGCACCGGGGCACCGGACTCGACCACGCTCCCGGCCTGGACCGGTGTCGCGACCACGAGCGCCGGCGCGGGCGAACGCAGTACGCCGCCCTCGTCGCGGCTGACGCGGTGGGTCACACCGTCGACCTCGACCAGGTGGACCGGGCCGTGGGTCGCGGTGACCAGGCGGAAGCGCTGACCGCCGACCACGAGCCGGCTGCTGTACGAGTCCAGCCGCTCGAGCTCGGCGTCGACGGCCTTGAACTCGGTGCCGTTGCCGACGCCGACGCGGAACCGGTCCGGGCCGATCCGGGCGACGGTCACCCGGTACCCGACGCCGCGGAGCTTCAGGTCGATGGCCCGGCCGACCTCGTGCTGCACCTGCGGCCGGCCACCGTGCGCGGTCTCCAGCAGCCGGGTCCGCTCGACCTGCTCGGCTTCCTCGTACCCCTCGATCGCGGCCGCGACGAGCGCGACACCCGAGTGCCGGTGCGAGACCAACCGGCCCTCGCCGCGGACGCGGTCGATCCAGCCGGTGTCGGCACTGCCGTCGATCACCTCGGGCTGGTCCAGCAGCTCGAGGATGAAGCTCTTGTTGGTGGTGCCGCCGTCGATCAGCACGGTGGTCGCGGCGACCGCCCGGCGCAGCCGCGCAAGCGCCTCGTCGCGGGTCCGGCCGTAGGCGATGATCTTCGCGATCATCGAGTCGAAGTCGGCCGGGATGCTGTCACCCGCGCTGACGCCGGTGTCCACCCGGACGCCCGGTCCGGCCGGCAGGTCCAGGACGGCGATCCGGCCCGGGGACGGCGCGAAGTCGCGGTCCGGGTCCTCGGCGTTCAGCCGCGCCTCGACCGCGTGCCCGGTCTCGACCGGCTTGATGCCTTCCAGCCGACCGCCGGCGGCGACGTGCAACTGCGCCTTGACCAGGTCGAAGTCGGTGGTCAGCTCGGTGATCGGGTGCTCGACCTGCAGCCGGGTGTTCACCTCCAGGAACGCGAACGCCTTGTCACCCGGGTGGTACAGGAACTCGACCGTCGCCGCACCGCGGTAGCCGACCGCGAGCGCGAGCCGCTCGGCCGACGCCTTCAGGTCCTCGACCTGCGACGAGGACAGCAGCGGGGACGCGGACTCCTCGATCACCTTCTGGTTGCGCCGCTGGACCGAGCAGTCCCGGACGCCGAGCGCCCAGGCCGTGCCCTGGCCGTCGGCGATGACCTGCACCTCGACGTGCCGGGCGCCGGTGACCAGGCGCTCCAGGAAGACCACGCCGCTGCCGAACGCGCGGGCGGCCTCCTCGCTGGTCCGCGCGTACGCGTCCTCGAGCTCGTCGGCCGACCGGATCACCCGGATGCCGCGGCCGCCGCCGCCCGCGGTCGCCTTCAGCATCAGCGGGTAGCCGATCGACTCGGCTGCCTCGAGGGCCGCCGGCAGCGACTCGACCGCGCCGCGGCTCCATGGCGCGACCGGTACACCGACCTCCTCGGCGATCAGCTTGGAGCCGATCTTGTCGCCCAGCTTGCGCATTGCCTCCGGCGGCGGACCGATGAAGGTCACGCCGATCCGCTCGCACAGCTCGGCGAACGCCGGGTCCTCGGCGACGAACCCCCAGCCGACCCAGGCGGCGTCCGTCCCGGTCTCGCGCAGGGCGCGCTCGAGCACCTCGAGATCCAGGTACGGCCGGGCAGACGCCGGGCCGAGCGGGTAGGCGATGTCGGCCTCGCGGGCGAACGTCGCGGTCCGCTCACCCTCGGTGTACAGCGCGATCGTCTCGATCGGCTCGCCGCCCTCGGCGTTGAGCTCACGCACCGCGTTGATCAGCCGCATCGCGGCCTCGCCCCGGTTCACCACTGCGATACGCTTGTACATCGACCGCCTCCGTGTCTCACCCTGCGTTGTGCTCCTGGGATCGCCAGTCGCTGGCACAGGTTTTCAGCCCGGGAGCCCTACCGTCGAGTCGCCCCCCTTTTCCGGAGCGCCGTCACGCCTGGTAGTCAGCCCGTCAGTCCGTCCAGCAGCGCCTTCGTCGCCGGTACGACGTCGGTCGCGAACCGGGTGATCTGCGTGAGGTCGTGGCGCTCCGGCCAGAACACGAACGTCCGGAACGGCTGTTCGGTCGCCAGCCGGGCGAAGAACGCCGCCCACTGGTCCGGCGTACCGCGCACCGGAGCGTCCCCATGGGTGGTGTCGGTGTCGCCGGGTGCGTCGGTGATCGTGCCGACGACCTGGGCGATCCGGAGCACGGCCGCCGGATCGCGGCCGGCCGCTTTCGCCGCCTCGTCGATGATCGCGTTCGCCCCGGCCCACTGCTCGTACGGCAGATACCTCGGGATCGGGGCGGCCCAGCCGTCGGCCAGCCGGCCGGTGAGCCGCATCGACTTCGGCCCGACCGAGCCGACCCAGATCCGGATGTCGTGCGGCGGCCGGGGCCCGGGGCGCAGGTCCAGCGAGTAATACTTGCCGTTAGCAACCACCCGGTCGGGCTCGGTCCACAGCCGCCGCAGCAGCGGGATGCCTTCCTCGAGTGCCTCCAGGGCCTCGGCCGGTGTCCGGGCCGGGCCGCCGATGCCGGTGATGCCGCGCGGAAACCCGCCCGCTCCGAGCCCGAGCTCGAACCGCCCGCCGGACAGGACGTCGAGGGCCGCGGCGGCCTGCGCGAGCATGCCCGGCGGGCGCAGTGGCAGCGGCGCCACGTCCGGGAAGAACCGCAGCCGCTCGGTCCGGGCCAGCAGGTCCCCGATCAGCGTCATCGCGTCGATCTGGCTCGGCGCGTACGGATGGTCCTGGACCGCGACCAGGTCGAGCCCGCCTTCCTCCGCCGCCGCGACCAGGTCCCGGTGCAGCCCGATCTCCGGCGTCGGCGTCACCTGTACTCCGAATTCGACCATGCCGGAAGGATGTCAGTCGAAGAGCACTCGAAATCAACCGAGCCGGATGGAGTCACCGGTGACGGTGATCCGTTGCGGGGCCAGCGGCTGCTGCGCGGGATCCTTCACGACCGACCCGTCGGTGATGTCGAACTTGCTCCCGTGACAGGTGCAGTTGATGGTGCCGCCCTCGACACTGGCGACCTGGCACCGCTGATGCGTGCAGACCGAGGTGAACGCCTTGAACGTGCCGGCGGTCGGCTGCGTGACCACGACCTGGGCGTCGCCGACGATGACTCCCCCGCCGACGGGGACGTCGGCGGTCTTCGCGAGCACGGCGTTCGCCGGCGCCGACGTGGCCGGCGCGTTCTGCGGTTCGCCGTAGGTGCTGCAGCCGGAGACCGCGGCGACGGCCGCAGCACCCGCGGCGAGGACGGTACGGCGACTCGCTTCGTCCACGGGGAGTCCTCTCAACGAATGATGCCGAAGGTGGAGAAGAACCACAGCGACGAGGTCAGCCAGAGCCCGACCAGGCCGGTGAACACCGCACCGCCGACCGCCGGCAGCAGCCAGCGCGGCAGGTCGTTCCGGCTGAGTGTCAGCATCTTGGCCGCGAATGCGCCGTAGAAGAAGCACCCGAGCAACGAGTGCGCGAGCACCCGCGGCTGGTCGTACTGGAATCCCAGCGCGTACAGGCAGTGCGCGACCACCGGGATCGTGACCGCGACGGCGGCCCGGCCCGACCACCGGTGCAACGGACCGACCCACCGCCGACCGCTCAGACCGCGCAGGTGCCCGAACAGTGCAAGCGCCGAGACCAGTTGTACGGCGGCCAGCACCACGGCGACGGTGGCCAGCCAGGCCTTCACCGACTGCGGACTGGAGAAGCCGGCCACACTGACTGCGACCCCGGTCGGATCGTGCAGCCGGCCGTAGACACCGAGGACGACGGCGACCGCGGCACCGACCGACAGCGGGATCACGGCCCTGCTCGCGGCCCGGACCGGCGCAGTCGTCGCCATGGCTCTCCTCAAAACGTCTCGTCGCCGGTGATCGACGCGGCCGTCACCGGCGTACCGCCGACGGTCGCCGCGCCGGTGCCGGGGTCGAGGGCCGGGGCGGGTGCCGGGCTGCCGTCGTTGTCGACGCCGACCTGGCTGCCGTCGGGGAGGACGATCCAGCCGATGGTGTTCCGGGTGGTGCGCGCGCGGTAGAGGCCGGCCGGCGGATCCACCTTGTCGATGGTGAAGGACAGTTGGCGGCCGCGCACGGTGACCGTCCCGGTGACGGCGTCGGCGGCCACGGTGGCGGCCAGCTGGTCGCCGGCCTTGGACCGCAGGGCGAGCCGGCCGGCGTCCTGTGCCCCGGTGAACCACGCTTCGACCTCCCGGCCGTCGCAGACGTACCCCACGGCCCGGCCGCCCTTCACCGCGACGGCGAGGGTGGCTTCGCGTCCGGTCGTCCGGCCGGTGAAGACGAGGGCGATCTGCCGGGTCGGGCTCGCCGTCGGGCTCGGAGTCGGCGTCGCGTCCGGCGAAGGCGGCCGAGTGGCCGGAGCGCTCGTGGTCGGCGGGACGGTGGTCGCGGACGCATCGGGTGCGGCGAGCGTGCCGGTCTGGGTGCTGTTGACGACGAGCATCGCCACCAGGCCGACGGCGGCGGCCGCGAGCGTGACCAGCGGACTGCGTTGCCCCATGTCTCCCCCAACCCCTGCGATCGAGAATCCACGGTGCCCCCGCCGGGGTCAACGGCTGAGAGACGTGCCCTAGGATTCGGCAGGGTGACGCACACCCATCGGCTGGATCTCGACGACGCCACCCTGCGGGAGTGGGACGCGACCGTCGTCGGCGTCGACCCCGAACGCGGCATCGTGCTCGACCGGTCCGCGTTCTATCCCGGCGGCGGTGGTCAGCCGCCGGACCACGGCGTGCTGCTGTGGGGCGGGGTCCGCACCCGCATCCTCGGCACGGCCAAGGGCGACGACCTCTACCTGGTGCCGCACGAGGAGGATCCGGTGCCGCCGGCCGGCACCGCCGTCCGCGGTGCGCTCGACGACCGGCGCCGGACGGAACTCATGCGGACCCACTCGGGCCTGCACGTGCTGACCGGTGTGGTGTTCCGGGACTTCGGCGCGCTCGTCACCGGCGGGAACATGGAGCCGCTGACGGCCCGGATGGACTTCGACCTGGCCGAGGTCCCGCCGGACTTCAAGGACCGGGTGGCCGAGGCGGTGAACGCGGAGATCCGCACCGACCGCCGGATCACCGTGAGCACCCTGCCGCGGGACGAGGCGTTCGCGATCCCCGACATCATCCGGACCGCCACCAACCTGCTGCCGCCCGGCATCGAGGTCGTCCGGATCGTCGACATCGACGGTCTCGACACCCAGGCCGACGGCGGCACGCACGTCGCGTCCACCGCGATGATCGGCCGGATGGAGGTCGTGAAGATGGAGAGCAAGGGCCGCGGCTTCCGCCGGCTGCGCGTCCGGATCGTCTGATCCCGCACCGGGCCCTGCATCGTCTGACCCCACCCATCGGGAAGACTCGCCCCGGAGAGGGGAGACACGCATGGGTGCGTTGGCAGAACAGCTTCGGGGTGTGGTGCGGGGTCCGGTGTTCGGCCCCGAGGACGACGGATTCGCGGCGGAGGTGGCGGGGTTCAACCTCGCGGTCCGGCACACGCCCGAGGTGGCCGTCGGGATCACCTCGGAGGCGGAAGCGGCCGCGGTCGTCCGGGCGGCGGCGGACAGCGGTACGCCGGTCCGCGTGCTGGCGACCGGCCACGGTTCGGCCCGGGCGATCGAGGACGGTGTGCTGGTCACGACCGCGCGGATGGCGAACGTGACGATCGACGGCCGGATCGCGCACATCGAGGCGGGCTGCCGCTGGGCCGAGGTGGTCGCGGCCGCGGCCGAGCACGGCCTCGCGCCGATCACCGGCGCCTCCGACGCGGTCGGCTGCATCGGCTACACCCTGGGCGGCGGCCTCGGCCCGCTGTCCCGGACGTACGGCGTCTCGTCCGACTGGGTCCGCGGCTTCCGGGTGGTCACCGGCACCGGCGAGGTCGTCACGGCGAACGCGGACGAGAACCCCGACCTGTTCTGGGCCCTGCGTGGCGGCAAGGGCGGCCTCGGTCTGGTCACGTCGATGGACTTCGAACTCGTCGAGCTCACCTCCCTGTACGGCGGCTCACTGTTCTTCGGCGCCGACGACATCGCGTCCGTGCTCAGCGCCTGGCTCGAGTGGACCAGGTCCGTGCCCGAGACGGTGAACTCGTCGGTCGCGATCCTCCGGCTGCCGCCGCTGGACGCGATCCCCGAACCGATCCGGGGCCAGACCACGCTGACCGTCCGCTACGCGTTCGTCGGCGACCCGGCCGAGGGGGAGCGCCTGTTCCAGCCGATCCGGGACGCCGGTACGCCGGTGCTCGGCGGCGTCGGCGAGATGCCGGCGCGCGACATCGCGCTGATCCACAACGACCCCAAGGACCCGCTGCCGGCCTGGGACCGCGCGGTCCTGCTGGCGGAGGCCGGCGCCGACTTCGCGACGACGTTCGTCGACGTCGCCGGCCCGGGCCGGCAACTGCCCCTGGTCGCGCTCGAGCTCCGGCACCTCGGCGGCGCCGTGCACCGCGACGTGCCGGAGGGCAGTGCGGTCGGCGGGCGCGGCGGGGCCTACAGCCTGGTGATCATCGGCGTCCCGGATCCGGCGCTGTTCGCAGAGGTCCTGCCGGCCGCGGCCGACGGCGTACTGGCGCCGCTCGCGCCCTGGATCTCACCGGAGATGACCGTCAACTTCGCCGGTGGGCTGTCCGTTCACGGGGTGTACGAGGCGTGCTGGCCGGCCGAGACGCTGGCCCGGCTGACCGAGGTCCGCACGGCGTACGACCCGGACGCCGTGTTCCCCTACGGGCCGCGGAGCTAGTCGCGCCAGGAGTGCTGCGGTTCGTAGCCGAGGAGCTTGCGGGCCTTGTCGATGGACAGCAGCGTCTCGTTCGGGCCGAACGGCCGCTTCACCGCAACGCCGGGGAAGACCTCGGCCAGGAGCTCCTCGTTCGGCCGGGTCATCACCGTGTCGGCGTTCGCGACGATGAACACGTCTGTGCCGGTGGCGTCGTACTCGAGCGCCTTGCGGACCGCCTGGGCGCCGTCGCGGGCGTCGATGTAGCCCCACAGGTTCCACTTGCGCAGGGTCGCGTCGGCGTCGAACGACGGGAAGTTCGCGTAGTCCTCGGGGTACATCACGTTGGAGAAGCGCAGGCCGATCAGCTTGAGGTCCGGGTGCCACCGGACCAGCTGCCGGGCCAGCTCCTCCTCGAGCGTCTTGACCAGCGAGTACGTGCTGTTGGGTCGCGGTGCGTAGTCCTCGTCCACCGGCACGTACGGCGGGAACTCGTCGAACGGCAGCCCGAGCACGGTCTCGCTCGACGCCCAGACGATGTTGCGCACACCGGCCCGCAAGGCCGCCGAGAACACGTTGTACGTGGCCACCATGTTGTTCTCGAACGTCGCCGCGTTCGGCCGTAGTCCCGGCGCCGGGATCGCGGCCAGGTGGACGACCGCGTCGACGCCGTCGTGCCGGTCGTCGATCCCGGCGATCGCCTCGTAGGTCTGGCCGAAATCGGTCAGGTCGACCCGGGACGACGTCACCCCGGCCCGCGCCGGCGGGGCCTGGTCGAGGGCGACCACGTCCCAGCCGTTGTCCTGCAGGTGATCGACGACCGCCCGGCCGAGCTTGCCGCTGCTTCCCGTGACCGCTACCCGTGGCATCCGCACTCCTCTCGAGCTCCTGAGCCTGATGATTCCACCGGCAGCAAGCGTTCTCAGCGGGTAGCCAAGGGGTGGACTAGGCTCGGAGGCGTGAAACTAGCTGGGCGGATGGAACGTCTCGGGACCGAGTCTGCGTTCGAGGTGCTGGCGAAGGCCAAGGCGCTGGAGGCGAGCGGCCGGGAGATCGTGCACCTCGAGATCGGCGAGCCGGACTTCGACACGCCGGCCCACGTCGCGGCCGCCGCGCAGCAGGCGATCGACAAGGGCCACACGCACTACGTCCCGGCGCCCGGCATCCCCGAGCTGCGGACCGCGGTGACCGACTTCCTCGAACGCACCGGCCGGCTCAGCGCCTCCCCCGACCGGGTGCTGGTCACGCCGGGCGCCAAGCCGATCATGTTCTTCACGATCATGGCGCTGTGCGAGGAGGGCGACGAGGTCCTCTACCCCGACCCGGGCTTCCCGATGTACGCGTCGATCGCGTCGTTCGCCGGCGCGACGCCGGTCCCGGTGCCGCTGCGCGAGGAGAACGGGTTCGTCATCGACCCCGAGGAGCTCGCGGCGCTGGTCACCCCGCGGACCAAGCTGCTGATCCTGAACTCCCCGCACAACCCGTGCGGCAGCGCCTCGACACCCGAGCAGCTGGCCGCGATCGCCGAGATCGCGATCCGCAACGACCTGGTCGTGCTCAGCGACGAGGTCTACTGGGCGCTGCGGTACGACGGCGACCACCACAGCGTCCTGGACCTCGACGGCATGGCCGAGCGGACGATCCTGCTCGACGGCTGGTCCAAGACGTTCGCGATGACCGGCTGGCGACTGGGCTTCGGCGTGTTCCCGCAGCCACTGGTCGAGCCGATCACCCGGCTGGTGATCAACTCCGTCTCCTGTACGTCGGCCTTCAGCCAGCACGCCGCGATCGCCGCCCTCGAAGGACCGTGGGACGACGTCGACACCATGCTCGCCGCGTTCCGGGAGCGTCGCGAGGTGATCGTCTCCGGCCTGAACGCCGTACCCGGCGTGTCGTGCGTGCGGCCGGGCGGCGCGTTCTACGCGTTCCCGAACATCACCGAGCTCGGCCAGTCGGCCGCGACCCTCGCGGACCGGCTGCTCGAGGAGGCCGGGGTCGCCTGCCTGCCGGGCACGGCGTTCGGCGGGTACGGCGAGGGGCACCTGCGGTTCTCGTACGCGAACTCGGTCGAGAACATCCAGCGCGCCCTGTCCGCGTTCGAGGACCTGACGTCCTAGCGGGGCCGGATGAGACCGTTCGCGTCCTCGGCCGACCTGTCCGAGAAGACCGAGATCCTGGAGGTCCTGGCCGACGGGGTCTACGCGCTGACGGCCGAGGGCGATCCGAACGTGGGCGCGATCGAGGCCGAGGACTTCCTGGTCGCCTTCGAGGCCCGGGCCACCCCGGTCGCCGCGCGCGCCTGGCTCGGCAAGCTCCGCGAGCACACCACGAAACCCGTGCGCTACCTCGTACTCAGCCACTACCACGCGGTCCGCGTGCTCGGCGCGTCCGCGTTCGGCGCCGACGTGATCATCACCCACGACAACACCCGCGCGCTGATCGAGGAGCGCGGCCGGGAGGACTGGGAGAGCGAGTTCGGCCGGATGCCGCGGCTGTTCCGCGAACCCGGCTCGATCCCCGGCCTCACCCGGCCGGACGTGACGTTCTCGGACCGCCTCACCATCGACCTCGGCGGCGACCGCGGCGAGCTCGTGCTGCAGTACTGCGGCCGCGGTCACACCGCCGGGGACATCGTGGCCTGGCTGCCGAAGCAGCGCGTGCTGTTCGCCGGTGACCTGGTCGAGGCGCAGGCCGCGCTGTACACCGGGGACGCCTTCCACGCCGACTGGTCGACGACGACGCTGGACCGGGTGAAGGAGTTCGGGGCGGAGGTCCTCGTCGGTGGCCGCGGCGCGGTCCCGCGCGGACGCGAGGCGGTGCACGCGGCGATCGAGCAGACCAGGAGCTTCCTGCTGGTGCTGCGGGCGGAAGTCGGCGCCGTGCATGCGCGCGGCGGGACGCCGGCCGAGGCCTTCCGGGCCGCGCACGACGCGCTGGCTCCGCAGTACGGCCGCTGGCCGATCTTCGAGCACTGCCTGCCGTTCGACGTCCAGCGGCTGTGGGACGAACTGGACCGCATCGACTGGCCCCGGATCTGGACCGCCGAGCGTGATCGCGAGGTGTGGGACAGCCTTGTCTGACGGCGGCGCGGTCGCGGTGATCGGCAACGGACCGGTCGGGCAGACCACCGCGTTGCTGCTGGCCCGCTGGGGCGTCCGGGTGCTCCTGCTCGACCGGCGGCCGGCGCGGGACGTCGCCGGCTCGCGGTCGATCTGCCAGCAGCGCGACGTCCTCGACATCTGGGCGTCGGTCGGCGCGGAGCGGATCGCTCGCGAAGGGCTGGCCTGGACGACCGCGCGGACGTTCTACCGTGAGCGCGAACTGTTCTCCTGGACGTTCGCGGACCCCGGCAGCTCGGCCCTGCCGCCGTGCGTGAACATCTCCCAGAGCCGGACCGAGGCGATCCTCGACGAGCGCATCGCCGACGAGCCGTTGATCGACGTCCGGTGGGGGCACGAGGTCACCGGCATCTCCCAGGACGGCACCGGCGTGACACTGACCGGCGACACCGGCTCCCTGCGGGCCGAGTACGCCGTACTGTGCGCGGGTGCGCGGGCCGAGTCGCTGCGGCGACAGCTCGGGGTCACCTTCGACGGCGAGAGCTTCGCGGACCGGTTCTTGATCTGCGACATCCGGGCGGACCTGCCGGGCTGGGAGACGGAACGGCGGTTCTTCTTCGACCCGGCCTGGAACCCCGACCGCCAGGTGCTGATCCATCCGTGTCCGGACTCGACGTACCGGATCGACTGGCAGGTGCCCGCGGACTTCGACGCGGGCGCCGAACGCGCCGACGGCCGGCTGGACGCGCGGATCCGGCAGATCATCGCCGACCGTCCCTACGAGCTCGAGTGGCAGTCGGTCTACCGTTTCCAGTCCCGGTGCGCGGACCGGATGCGGGCCGGCCGGGTGCTGCTCGCCGGTGACTGCGCCCACCTGTACGCGCCGTTCGGCGCCCGCGGCCTGAACTCCGGCGTCCCGGACGCCGAGAACGCCGCCTGGAAGCTCGCGTTCGTCCTGCACGGCTGGGCGCCGCCGGAACTGCTCGAGAGCTACCACGTCGAGCGGCACGCGGCCGCGCTCGAGAACCTCGCCGTCACCAGCGCGACCATGAGGTTCCTGGTCCCGCCGGACGAGGAACAGTGGGAACGGCGGCGCCGTCTCCTCGACGCCGCCGTCGCCGACCCGGCCAAGGTCGCCGAGGTGGACTCCGGCCGCTTCGCGGAACCCTTCTGGTACGTCGATTCGCCGTTGACGATGCCCGACGCCACCCGCCCGTTCGGCGGCCGGCCGCCACGCGGTCAACTGCCCGCGCCCGGTCCGGGCATCCTCGTTCCCGATGTTCCCGTGGCCGGCGGCGGCCGGTTGCGTGCCCTGGTCCGGGACGGATTGTTGCTGCTGACAACTGATCGGCCGGGCACCGGCGCCGAGGTGCCGGCCACGGCCACCTCCGCCCCGCAGCGGGTTCTCGGCCTCACGGACCTCGGCGTCGACCCCAGTGTGCTCGGCGCCCGCCCCGGCGAAGCCTGGCTGATCCGGCCGGACGGTTACGTCTCCGCGGTGCTCGCCGATCCGTCGCCGGAGTCCGTCGGCGCGGCCGTCCGCCGTACCCTCTGCGGCGAGCGGACCGTCGCGCCAACCACCGATGCGCCGGCGGGGCAGGTTTGACCGTTGACTCCGTCGGCCGGGATCGCCATCACCGGTCGGCGCTGACCACCCGGTAGCCCAGGGTGTAGAGACCGCGAAGAATGCCCGGGACGTGGCCGGCGCCGTGCACCACCCCGGCGTCGATCCTCATTCCGGCGCAAGGCCGAGGGTGCTGGAGCTCCTCAGTCCTCGGAGGGCTGGTGCTTGACGCGGGCGGCTTCCTTGCGGACCTCGGCCTGGGTGGCGCGTTCGTGGGCGAGCCAGTCGGGGTTCTCCGCCTTGATGCTCTCGATCTCGTCGGTGGTCAGCGCCTCGGTGACGCCGGCCCGGGCCAGGCCGCTGATCGAGACACCCAGCTTGGCGGCCACCACAGCGCGCGGGTGCGGGCCGTCGCGGCGGAGGTCGCGCAGCCACTCAGGCGGATCGGCCTGCAGCGCGTTCAGCTCGTCGCGGGACACGACGCCCTCCTGGAACTGCGCCGGAGTGGCCTGGAGGTACACGCCCAGCTTCTTCGCCGCCGTGGCGGGTTTCATCGTCTGGACCGTCTTGCGCGCCGTCATGGCAGCAAGGGTAGCGAGCGGGTACGCCGCAGCGGATCGCACCCGGTAGCCTGACCAGGTGACCGGCCCGCGAACGTCGTTCCGCCTCGGGTACGTCCCGGGCGTGACGCCCGCCAAGTGGGCACGGGTCTGGCAGGACCGCTCCCCCGGGATCCCGCTGGAGCTGATCCAGGTCACCGCCGCCGACGCGGTCGGCCTGGTCCGCGCCCGCGAGCTGGACGCCGCGTTGCTGCGGCTGCCGATCGACCGCACCGGCCTGCACGCGATCCCGCTGTACGTCGAGACCACGGTCGTCGTCGTTCCGAAGGACCACGTGGTGACCGCGGTCGAGGAGGTCAGCACCGAGGACCTGGCCGACGAGCTCATGCTGCACCCGCTGGACGACGTCCTCGACTGGAAGGGTCCGCCCGGCCGGCTGATCGACGACCGGCCGGCGACCACCGGTGCCGCCGTCGAGCTCGTTGCCGCGGGCACCGGCCTGCTCGTCGTACCGCAGTCGCTCGCCCGGCTGCACCACCGCCGGGACCTGACCTACCGGCCGCTGGTGGACGCGCCGGAGTCCGGGGTCGCGCTGTGCTGGCCGGAGGACGGGACGACGGAGCTGACGGAGCAGTTCATCGGCATCGTCCGCGGCCGCACCGTCAACAGCAGCCGCGGGCCGGAGCCGGCCCAGCCGTCCACCCAGCCGCCGACCCAGCCGCCGACCCGGAAGTCCACGCCGAAGACCGCCCAGAAGTCAGGCCGGCCGAGGCCCGCCCGGTCGCCGGAGCGCCGTGGCGGTCAGCGCCGGAGGCCGCGCCGGTAGCAGCCCTGGTATTAAGTTGAGCCTTCAACTATCATCGGGAGGGCACGCCGTCGAGAAGGAGTACGTCATGGCGATCTTCCGGTTGAACCACGCGGTGCTGTTCGTGCGCGACCTCGCCGAGAGCGTCGCCTTCTACCGCGACGTGCTCGGCTTCGGCTACACCGAGACCGGGGACGCGTTCCAGGGCGCGGCGTTCCTGCGGGCGCCGGGCTCGACCAACGACCACGACCTCGGGCTGTTCGAGATCGGCGCCCAGGCCGCCCCGTCCGGCGCCGGTCGGGCGACGGTCGGGCTGTACCACCTCGCCTGGGAGGTGGACACCCTCAGCGACCTCGAGACCCTCGCCGGCACGCTCCGCGAGGCCGGCGCGCTGGTCGGGGCGTCGGACCACGGCACCACCAAGTCGCTGTACGGCAAGGACCCGAACGGGCTGGAGTTCGAGATCGTCTGGATCATCCCGGCGGACCTGCTCACCGACGAGGACCGGCAGAAGACCGGTGTCGGCCGGCTGGACCTCGCCGCCGAGATCGCGAAGTACGGCCGCGACGCCCGCAGTGGCGTCGGCATCTCCCGCGTCCTCGGCTGACCGCGCATCCCGGCCCGCTGCGGCCGGCGGTCAGCGCACGAGGTGGCCGGCGATCCGCAGCGAGTTCGCCAGCACGGTCAGCACCGGGTTCACCCCGCCATTGGTCACGTGCACGGAGGCGTCCGCGATCCACACGTTGTCGTGTCCCCAGACCCGTCCGTACGGGTCGGTGACCGACCGCGCCGGGTCGTCACCCATCCGGCAACTCCCAGCCTGATGCTGACCGACACTCGCCTGCCGCCTGCTCCCCCGTCTGCCGACCGCGGTCCGCACCGCACCCGCCTCGATCAGCCACTCCTGGGCCTTCGCACTCATGAACGCGTGCGCGCGTACGTCCTCCGGATGGATCGATCCGCTGATCACGACGACCGGATTGCCGAACCGGTCCACGACGCCCGGATCCACCCGGACCCTGGACTCCGCCGACGTGACCTCCTGGATCGGACCGACGACCCGCATCATCCGCCGGGCCGCGTGCCGCATCGCCTGCTTCCCGGCCGCACCAGCCCGCGGGATCAGCCCGGCCGAGGTCAGGTAGTCGTACGTCGCGGCCGGCGTCGGCACGAACTCGTCGGCGAGCATCCCGCCGCCGACGATCCCGGCGTTGCCGTGGCGGAAGTCGCAGGTCGCCACCGAGACCCCCGGCCCGACGAGGTCCACCACCTCGTCGTCGAACAGCCCGACCGCTCCGGCGTACACGTGCGCCTGGAGATAGCGGCCGACCTGGTCCCGGTTGTTGCCGAGCCCGTCCGGCTCGTCGTCGTGTGCGCTGTTCAGCAGCAACCGGGGTGTCTCGGTGGCACCCGCGGCGACGACCACCTCCGCGCAGGTCACCGTCCGTCGCCAGCTGCGCCCATCCTCGTACCCGACCAGGGCCACGCCGACGACTCGGCCGGCGGAGGTCACCAGCCGCTCGGCAGTCGCCTCGGTCACCAGCGTGCAGCGACCAGTGGCGAGGGCGGCCGGCAACGCGGTGTTGTGCGTGCCCGCCTTGGCCTCGACCGGACAGGCGAACCCGACACACTGCCCGCAGCGCACGCACCCGGCGCGGCCCTGGTAGTCGACCGAGTTGATCAGCAGCGGTACGTCGAGCGTCCCCCAACCGAGCCGCTCGGCCGCGGCCGCCAGTCGCTGCCCCGGAGCGGTCCGCGGCATCGCCGGCATCGGCAACGGGGTCGACCGCGGCTCATCCCACGGGTCCACTCCCCCGCCGCTGACCCCGAACCGCTGCTCGGCCAGGCTGTAGTACGGCTTCAGGTCGTCGTACGTGATCGGCCAGTCCGCCAACGCGCTGCCGTCGGGCACGCCGTACGTGCCGGCCATGGCGAAGTCCGGGGGGACGAACCGCCACGCCTGCGCGCCGTACACGCGGGTGCCGCCACCGACGGTGAAGGCGTTGTTGCCCCAGCCGGGATCCGTCGGCAGGACAGTACGCCGGACGCCGTCGACGACCGCGATCCGCGGCCGGCCGTGCGGGTCGGGGTCGGTCGGAGCCGGCAGCCCGGACCACGAGCGCGGGTTCCGCAGGTGGTCGCGGGTCAGTGACTCGGTGGCCGGATAGCGGCCGGTCTCGACGACGAGCACCGCCCGGCCCGACTCGGCGAGCACCTGGGCGGCCGCTCCGCCGCCGGCCCCAGAGCCGACGACGACGGCGTCGTACCGATCGAGCAGGGCCGTCCAAGGGGTGACGGCCAGCTCCGTCCGCACCAGCCGGGCCTCGCCGCCGGGGTTCCAGCCGACCGTGGTCCAGCCCGGCGGGTGGCTGCCGTTGGCATCCAGATCATGGCCGTCGCCGGCGTAGTACCCCTGTGCGATCAGCCGGACGAGCCATCCGCCGTCCTCGTCCGCGAGCACCCTGTCCAGGTCCGGTTCGTCGCCGGCCACGTCCAGCGCCCGCTCCACCCGCGGCCGCCAGTCCGGCC
The DNA here is from genome assembly GCF_004348725.1 of Kribbella turkmenica. Taxonomy (GTDB): domain Bacteria; phylum Actinomycetota; class Actinomycetes; order Propionibacteriales; family Kribbellaceae; genus Kribbella; species Kribbella turkmenica. The sequence continues at coordinate 20,605 of NZ_SMKR01000040.1, read as the reverse complement.
GGTCCTCGGCGAGCGCCCGCTCGACGAACGCGACCGCCCCGGCCTGCGCCGCCGACGGCGACTCGTCCGCGGGAACAGCCACCTCGGCCAGCCGCCCGAGCACGGCCCGATGCCGTGCCGAAAGCCCATCCACCTGCGATCCCTTCGCCGACGCCCGCCCCAGCCTTTCACGTTCCGGCACCGCGCGACTCCAGTGCTTGTGGGTTTTCACCGCCTAGTGGGCCCACCGGCCCGGTCGACCCGAGCGATCACAGGTTTTGCCCGGGGCGGGCGCGGGCACCGGCAGGCGGATCGAGGATCCGGAGGTTTTGCATGCCCGTCGTCGGATGGCACGCGTCGCACGAGCAGATTCCGCCCAGCCAGTTGCTGCGGGACATCCAGCTGGCCGAACAAGCGGGGTTCCACGCGGCCTGGTCCTCCGACCACATCACGCCGTGGAGCACGCGGCAGGGTGAGTCCGGGTTCGCGCTGTCATGGATGGGGGCGGCGATGGCGACCACGGCGATCCCGGTCGGAGTCGTGTGTACGCCGGGACAGCGGTACCACCCCGCGGTGATGGCCCAGGCGCTGGCGACGCTGGCCGAGATGTTCCCCGGCCGGTTGTCGGCCGGGCTCGGCAGCGGTGAGTTCTTGAACGAGCACGTCACCGGCGATCCCTGGCCGGACAAGGCCACCCGGAACGCGCGGCTGAAGGAGTCGGTCGACGTGATCCGGGCGCTGTTCGCCGGCGAGGAGGTCACCCACCACGGCCTGGTCCGGGTGGACCGGGCGCGGTTGTGGTCCCTGCCGGAGCAGCCGCCGCGGATGCTCGCGCTGGCGGTGAGCGAGGCGACCGCGCGCTGGGCGGCGGGCTGGGCGGACGGCCTGGTGACGATCTGGCAGCCGCAGGGCATGCTGAAGCGGATCGTCGCCGCGTTCCGGGAGAACGGCGGCGAGGACAAGCCGCTCGCGATGCAGATCCACGTCAGCTGGGCACCGGACGACGACGAGGCCGAGAGCATCGCCTTCGACCAGTGGCGGTCGAACGTGTTCGAGCCCCCGCTGTGCTGGAACCTCGCGACCGCCGAGGAGTTCGACCTGGCCGCCAAGTACGTGGGCCCCGAGGACATGTACCGCAGCGTGGTGATCTCCTCGGACCCGGCACGCTTCGTCGAGTGCGTCCGGGAGGCCGTGGACCTCGGCTTCGACGAGATCTACCTCCACCACGTCGGCCAGGTCCAGCAGCCCTTCATCGAGACCTTCGGGAAACAGGTCCTGCCCGCGCTCGTCTAGACGCTGGTGCGGAACGGACCGGTGACCTCGTAGGTGATGCCGCCGCTGCTCGAACCGCTCGTCCCGCGCTGCGAGGAGAAGTAGAGCCGGTTGCCGGCGGGGTTGAACGCGACGCCGCACAGCTCGGAGCCGGACTGTCCGGTGACCCGCAGGAACGGCGCGACGACGTCGTTCGGCGTGATGATGCAGATCTCCATGGTGCCGCCGTCCTCGGCGACGTACAGGTCGCCGACGGCCGTACCGGTGATGTTGTCGACGCCGGTCAGCGGCGGGTTGCTGGTGAGGTTGTCGTCGTACGCGATCGCGATGGTGTTGTTCACGGCGTTGTAGGCCCACACCCGGTTGTCGCCCTTGGTGGTGAAGAAGCAGGTGCCGTTGCGGTAGTAGCAGCCCTCGCCGCCGTTGAAGACCTTCATTCCGGAGACCTGCCTGCGCGTGCGGGTCGGGCTGCCGTCCGGGTCCGGGACGTTCGCCCACGAGAGTGTGCCTCCGGATTCCCGCAGTACCTGCAACGTGCCCGCGGACAGGTTGCCCCAGGTCGACGGGACGAAGCGGTAGAAGCCGCCGTCGGGGACGTCCTCGGTCAGGTAGACCACGCGCCGGTCGGGGTCGACCGCGGCCGCCTCGTGCGAGAAGCGGCCGAGGGCCGGCCGTCGTACGGCGGCCTGAGCGCCGGTCGGGTCGGTCTCCCAGATGTAGCCGAGGTCGGTCTCCTCGCCCGAGAGCCACGTGCCCCACGGGGTCGCGCCGCCCGAGCAGTTCCGGGTCGTACCGGACAGGATGCGGTAGGCGCCGGTGATCGCGCCGCTGCTGTTGAAGCGCAACGCGCTGGCGCCGCCGCTACCGCTGCTCATCTCGGAGTTGGACACGTAGATCCACCCCGTACCGTTGGCGAAGCAGGCGCCGCCGTCCGGGGCGCTGTGCCAGGGGTAGCCAGTGCCGGGAACGGTCTGCGTCGACCGCGCCAGCACCCGGCTGGTGAAGCCCTGCGGAAGCATGATGCCGTTCGCGTCGGCCGCCCGCAGGCCGCCGTACGGGCTCGGGCCGGTCTGAGCCGGGAACGCGAGCGCCTCGGGCGCCACGCTGAACCCGAAAGCCACCGAGGTCGACGTGCCGATCACGGCCGCGCGAAGAAACGTACGACGGTCCACGACTGCTCCTCACAAGGTTGGGGCGGTTGGCGTGCCAGACAGTCAACCGACCCGCGCTTGAACACCGCGCGAGACCATCCGTGAACGTTGAGTCACAGTACGGCGGCCTGCACCTGAATCACCGGCCGGCGAGGTGGCGTGCGATCGCGTGCGCACACGCCAGCGACTCGGTATGGGTGGTGTCGACTTCCACGTCGTACTTCACGCCCTCGTGGACGACGGTGGCCTGCAACTCGGCCATGCCGGTCACCCGGTCACCGCGGGCGAGCTCGCGGCCGGCGGCGACGGCCGGGTCGCAGCGGACGCCGACCCACAGGACCTCGAGATCGCCGAGCGCGTCGAGCCAGCGCTGTTGTGAGCCCGCTCCCCCGAGGAACACGTCGTCGACGATCACCCGTCCACCGGCCCGGCACATCGCGACGATGCCCGCCACCCAGGCGGCGTCGAGCTCCCGGAACACCGGGCCGACCTCGATGTCGCCGTCCGGCTTGAACTCGATCCCGGCGTCAGAGTTCCGCATCGCCGCCGGCAGCGCGTCGACGAAACTGTCCACGCCGAACGCCATCCACGGGTCCGGCAGCACCGCCTGCAGGCACCGCACGATCCCCGTCTTGCCCGAGCTCGACCCGCCGTTGAGCACAATCATCCGCACCGTCACGGCCCTCAGGCTAGACAACACCTCGGGCCGTGGCTCGCGGTTTTCGGTCAGAGCTGGTTGCTCTGGCGTTCGACCTGCTCGACGACCTCCTCCGAGATCCGGCGGAGCTTGACGTTGCTGGTCTGCGACAGCCTGGCCAGGAAGGCGAACGCCCGCTGCTCGGTCAGCTTGTAGCGTTCCATCACGATTCCGACCGCCTGGCCGATCGTCGTGCGGGTCCGGAGGGCTTCCTCGAGGTTGTCGATCTCCCGGGCGTACTCGATCGCGGTCGCGGACTGGTGGGCGAACAGCGCGGCGAGTGAGTCGAAGTCCTCGAACGCCCCGTCCTCGCGCGAGTACAGGTTGAGCGCGCCGTTCGCCTTCGGTGCGTCGAACAACCGCAACCCGGCCTGCGCCTTCACCCCGGCCGCGCCCGCGATGGCGGCGTACTTCGGGAAGCGCTGGTCGGAGGCCAGCACCGGGGAGATGATGTGCACGGTCGAGGCCGCGGCCTGGTAGCAGGGCCCCTCCTGCAGCTCGTACTGCGCCGCGTCCAGCGGTAGCAACAGGTCGTCCGTCGGCGCCACCGCCTCCAGCCGGCCGTCATCGTGCAGCACGGTGATACTGGCGTAGTGCACCGGCGGCAGCAGCTCGACGGCCGCAGCCGTGATGTTGCGCAAGGTTTCGTCCAGCGCTCGCGGTGTCAGCGCCTTCGACAACTGCCGCATCGTCTCGACCAGGTGCTCATCAGCCATAAGGAGACCGGTACCCGATCAGGCCGCGTCAACTCCCTGCCGTGACCGGAATCCGTGCTTCGGCCGCGTGCGAGCGGCGGGCCAGCAGGATGAACGGCAGCGCGAGCAGCTGGACCGCGGCGCCGATGACGTACGCCGGACCGTAGCCCCACACGCCCGCCGCGCGGCCGAGCGCCGGCTGGACGACGACGCCGCCACCGGAACCGAGAAGGCTGTCCGACGACAGTACGGTCGCCCGCTGGGCCGACGGGATCAGCTCGTTCAAATAGGCCTGCCGGACCGGCGAGATCGCCGCGAACAGCACGCTCCAGACCGCCAGCAGCACCAGCGCGGCCCAGAAGTTCGACGCCAGGCCGATCAGCACCAGCACGACGCCGACGGTCCCGGTCGCGGCCAGCATCATCGAGGTCCGCCGGCGGAACGTGCGCGCCACGGACGACGCCGACAGGCCGCCGACGATCTGGGCACCGGCGACCAGGCCGGCGCTCAGCCCGGCGATCGCGTAGGAGTCGCTGCTGCCGAACAGTTCGAGCAGATAGGGCTGCGCGGCGTAGAAGCCGTAGACGCTCACGCCCGCGGTGAACGGCGCGGCCAGCATCACCCAGCGCACCGGCGGGTTCAGCAGTCCGTGGGCCAGCGACGACCGGAGGATGCCGCGCATCTCAGCGACCACCGACGTCCGCGGCTGCGGCGTGAAGCCGATGTCGTGCATCGCCCGCCAGGCCAGCACAAACGTGACCGCGAGCAGCGCCGCGCGGACGACGTACGGCACGCCGAGGTTCGTCCACTGCGCCAGCAGGCCGCCGCCGATCGAGCCGGCCAGCATCGCCGCGCCGTCGGCGATCTGACCCTTCGCGAACGCTGCGTCCAGCGAGCCGCGGTACCCAGTCGCGGTCAGCCCGTCCACGAGCCAGGCCTCGGTGGCTCCGCTGAAGAAGGTGAAGCCCAGCCCGAGCAGGACCGACGCCACTGCCCAGGCCGTGAACGGCGCGTCGGCCCGCTGCCACAACAGCAGGTACAGCAGCGTGGACCCGAACAGCGTGATCGTGCCGAGGAGGTACGACGTACGCCGGCCGACGGTGTCCGCGACCACACCGGTGGGGATCTCGAACAGCACCATGCCCACCGTGAAGAACGCGTTCGCCGCGAACGCCTGCCCGATGCTCAGTCCGGCATCGAGCAGGAACAACGTGTTGACACCCCAGATCATCGAGGACGCGCCCGTCGACACCACCGTCAGCGTGATGTACGTCCGCAGGACCTGCTCCGGCCTGATCATCAGGGACCTCCTCCGCAGTCGTCTGCTACGTCGGAGCCGTCCCGGCGATCTCTACAACCAGGCGGCGCGGCCGCGCTCTACAACCAGGGCGGCAGCGGCCGGGCCGGCGACCCGTCGGCGGTCGTCACGCTCTCGTACGCTCGCCCGGCCAGGTACGCCGCGATCTCGGCCAGCGGCCCGCGGAGCTCCGGGACGTCGCCGCGCCTGGTCCGGATATCGGTGCACAACTCCTCGAGGAAGTCCTCCGGCAGGTCCGCGAAGGTCACCCCGGTGCCGAGGTCGACGGCATGGATCATCACCTCCCGGCCGCGCATCCAGGGGATCGCGGTCGCCGGGACCTCATCGCCCTGGGCGGTCAGCACCCGCGCCTGCCACTGCTCCTCGGTCAACGTCGCCATCGCCTCGGCCAGAGCCCGCGCCGACTCGTCGAACCAGGTCAGCAACTCCGCCGCCGGCCGCCGCGCACCCACCTCGATGTCCAGGTTCCGCTGCTCGGTCGACGCGTACATCGGTCGCGCGTCGCCGGTGCGCGCCCAGTGCACGAGGTTGCCGAGCGCCGCGGCGTTCAAGGCGAGGTGAGCGGCGACATGCTTCCTGCTCCATCCGGGGAGCAGCGACGGGGCGTCGAGATCGACGAGGGCTTCGCGGCTGAGCGCCGTACCTTCGGCGATCCATCGCATCAGGCGGATCATGGCCGAAACGTACCGGACCGGGCGGTGCCCGCGGCTCGACGGCCGCCGCGGCACCGCCCGGTCGTCAGGCCTTGGTGGCGATGGCGATCAGGTACTCCCAGTCGCTCGCCCAGGTGCCGTCGGCCGCGTGGTCGGACGCCTCGGCCAACGCGATCATGTCGTCCCGCAACGCCCGCCGGCCGGCCTCGTCGAGCCGCTCGGCCGCCTTGTACGTCGGCCCGTAGTGCGTCAGGAAGAAGTCGGCGAAGTGCTCGGCCGACGCGAACCGCTGGGTCACCGTCGCGACAGTCGTCTCGACCGCGCTGACCCGGTCGCCGAACAGTTCCCGCAGGACCTCCTCGGTCCCCCAGCGCGACGGCGGCAGCGCACCGGCCGGCGGGGCCACGTGCTTGCCGACTGTCTTGAGCAGCTGACCGATGAACCCGGTCGGCGTCCAGCTGGCCAGGCCGATCCGGCCGCCCGGCGCGGCTACCCGGACCAGCTCGTCCGCGGCCTTCTGGTGGTCGGCCGTGAACATCACGCCGATGGCCGACGTGACGTAGTCGAACGAGTCGTCCGCGAACGGCAGGTTCTCCGCGTCGGCCTCCCGCATGTCGACGGTGAGCCCTTCGGCCTGTGCCCGGCGTTCCGCGATCGCGACCAGCTCGGGCACGTAGTCGATGCCCTTGACGACGGCGAACCGCCGGGCCGCGGCGAGCGCGACGTGACCCGTTCCGGTCGCGACGTCGAGCACGGTCGCGCCGGGCCGCGGATCGACCGCGGCGGTCAGGGCTTCGGCGACCGGCACGGTCAGCCAGGCGATCTTGCCGTAGTCGCCGCTCCCCCAGGTGGCCCGCTGCTTCGCCTTGATCTCCTCGAAGGTGGCGGTGGTGGTCATGGTGGTACCTCTCTCTGTTCGGGCACGCCGACCGTCCTCCGGTCGCGCGTGCTGGTCGGGGAAGGTCGCGGTGGCCCTAGCGGGCCGCGACCTGGTCGGCCGGCAGCGGGTACGGCGCGATCACCGGCAGGTACGGCGCCGGATCGCCGGACCACTCGTACGCCCGGATCGCCGCCGCACTCCGCCGGCCGGTGATCGCCCGGAACAACTCGGTGCGACCGGCCTCGAGGGTGGTCCCGGGCTCGCCGGAACCCAGCACCCAGTCCTTGTGGCCGTCCGACAACCGCAACGCCGGCAGGCCGTGCTCGGCGATCCGCACGCGCAACCAGTCCCGGTACGCGGCGAAGCCGAAGTGTGTGATCGGTGACATCGCGTCCGGCTCGAGGCCGAGCGCTTCCCGGAGATCCGCGAGATGCACGGCGAGATCGCCGACAGGTGCCGCAAGCAACCATGACGGACCGCCGGGCAGAGCGCCCCGGCGCATCGCCGTCACCAGCCGGCCGCCGTACTCGTCGAACTCGCGCAGGACCGACTCGATCGACCGGTCGGAGCGGCGGCCCACCTGGCCGGCGGTCCAGGCCTCGCGTTGCTCGGCGACCGCCGGATCGCGCCAGGCGTCGAGTGCTCCCGGGAAGTACGACCCGCGGACGCTGTCCCCGGCGATGCCGGCCAGGTGCGCGATCAGGTCTCTGACCGTCCACTCCGGACAGGCGGGAACCTGGCGAGCCAGGCGCTCCTCGTCCAGATCCAGAGCGAGGACCTGTCGCCGCCCGTCGTCGTACGACCAGGCCGCGGTCCAGCGGGCGACGCGCTCGCGGGTGGTGACGCGCGACGGGAGCACCTGCTTGGTGAACGTGTCCAGGAAGTCCTGACCGGCCGCCGGATCGGACGCGAGCCCGGAGAAGGTCGCGGCTGCCCGGCCACGGGCGAAGACAGCCAGTGAGTAGGACCATTCGTAGTACTCGGCGGCTCGTTGGTCGCGCCACTCCTGATAGCCGTCCAGGTCGCCGCCGGCGGCCAGCGTCGTACCGATGTACCAGGCCTGCTCGATCGCGTCGGCGATGCCCTGGGCAGTCACCGGATGCTTGAAGTGACCGGCGTCGCCGAGCAGCGCCCAGCCCGGCCCGGCCGCCTTGCGGTAGTGCCCGCGCAGCATCGTCTCCGGGACCACGACGACCGGCGAGATCCGCTCCGCACCATCCAGCAGCCGGGCGTTCAATACAGCCGGGAACTGGTGCAGGGCGGCCAGATAGCGCTCTTCGCGCTGGGTGGCCGAGCCGCGGGTGATCTCCGGCGTACCGGTGACGGACAACAGGTGAATCCCGTCCTCGCACGGCACCGACATCAACGCCGACCGCTCGTGCACGTCGATGTGGCACCAGTCCGCCGGCGGCAACCCGCGCCAGTACGCGAGCAGGAAGGCCATCTCACCGCGTCGCTCGTCCGTCGCCCGCACCCCGAGCCGCCGAGCGACCGTCGAGACCCGCCCGTCCGCCCCGAACACCCAGGTCGACTCGATCCGTTCGCCGGTGTCCAGTACGACGCCCTGCACCGGATCGTCGCCGATCAGTGCAGTCACCCCGGCCGTCCGGATCTCGGCCCCGGCGGCCTCGGCCAGGTCGACCAGCGCGGCGTCCAGGGTGATCCGCCGGATGCAGGTCGCCCGGTCGAAGCCTCCTATCGGCGTGAAACCACCGGCCACGGCGTGACCGAGCACCCGCCAGCTGAAGTTGACCATCCGCACCTCGTGCACGGCCCGGAGCTCGGCGAGCGCACCCAGCTCCTCCAGGCGCTGCAGCGTGTCCGGGAACATCACGTGCGTCGACACGGTGTCGCTCGGGAACTGGTCAGGGTCCACCAGGAGGACCCGTCGGCCGGCCCGGGCGAGCAGGATCGCGAGCGTCGACCCCGCACAGCGTGCGCCGACCACGACGGCGTCGTACCGCTCGGTCATCGCGCACCCACCTCCGGACGGGCAGTGCTCTGATGATCGGCGGCGGTCACACCGACCGCAACCAGCAGCGGTACGGCGAGCGCCTTCGCTTGGTTCATGTCAGACACCATGGCGGTCTGATGTTGAAATCATGTTGAAGCGCTATTGAAGCGAGCGCCCCCAGGCCTTCACCGCGGCGGCACGTCGCCACGGCAGCCGGTACGCCGTGAACACGTCGACGGCCCGCTGGTACGCGTCGTCGGCGCCGGTCACCACGCCGCGGGCCAGTTCGACGACGCCGGCCAGTCCACGCCAGTCCTCACCAGCGGCCATGATCTCGTCACACCGCGCCAACTGCTGCTCGGCCTCGGCGACCTCGCCGGTGTCCGCGAGGATCCGGGCCAGCTCGGCACGGGCCGCCAGCTCGGTCGGGACCTGCGGACCGTCGACTCCGATCGTGATCGCACGTCTGAGTGCGGCCTCGGCGCCCTCCTGATCACCCAGAAGCCTGCGCACGCCACCGAGCCAGCGAGCGTTCAGAGCGGCGTCGTGCAGGTCGCCGGCGTCCTCGTCCCGGCGGAGCGCCGCCGACCAGTCCCGCTCGGCCTGTGCCCAGTCCCCGGAGAGGAACGTCAGTACGCGACCGCTGACCGCGTCACCGGGCAACGGCTCGGCCACTCGCCCGGCTTCGTCCAGATCGCCCATCGCCGCCAGCGCCAGTGCGAGCTGGTCGACGACGGTGTCGTGCGGGCGCTCGAAGGTGTCGAACCGTGCCAGGGCCAGTCCACGGCGGCACCAGGCCCGGCCGGCGACCGGATCCAGCAGGTACGCCGTCGCCGTCAGCGCGGCACCGCTCACCGAGGCCCAGCCCAGATACGGGTCGGCTACTTCGTGGGCGGTCGTCCACATCGCTTCCCGGAGCCTCACCGCCGCACTCAACCGCCCGAGGTTGAACTCGTGCCAGGCACGGCCCCAGGACGCCATCACGAGCAGATCCCGGCGACCGAGGTCGCCCGCCAGTGCCTCCGCCCGGCGGGCGGCGTCCCCGAGCAGCTCGGTGCGGACGCCGTACATCGCGGCCTGGCTCAGCCCGCGGTGCAGGTGGAACCGGTCGCCGTTCAGGCGTTCGGCGGCGGCGAAGTGCTCGATCGCCCTGGAAATGTCCATCACCGCGTGGTTCGTGCAGAGGGCACCGCCCAGCCGGCTGTGGACCGTCGCCAGCGCGGCCGGATCACCGGCGGACAGCTCGAGCGCGGTCTCCAGCAGCTCGATCGCCCGCCGGTCGCCGATACTCGACTTCAGCCGGAGCTTCGCGGTCGCTACCGCGGCCGCCGCCCGCCGTCCGGGAGCGGCGCCCGCCTGGTCGAGAACGTCGACCGCGGCCTCGGCGTGGTCGACGGCCTCGTGCCAGGCGTAGAGCCCGGCGGCCTCCTCGGCCGCCCGCAGACCGAGATCCGCCGCCTGCTCCGGATCCGCGGCCGGCCCGGCGGCGCGCAGCTGCACGGCCGCCGCCGCGATGCTTGTTCCGGGCAACAACGCGGCCGCTGCCCGGACGTGCAGCCGCTGCCGCCGGGTCTGCGGGAGATCGGCGTACACCGCCTCCCGCATCAGGTCGTGCGGGAACCGGTACGTCGCCTTCCACGAACTGCCCGCCTCGACCAGGAACCCCGCACCGATCGCCTGCTCCAGCGCGTCGATCAACGGGTCCTCGGCCAGGTCGACCAGCTGCGCCAGGATCCCGAACTCCGCCTCGCTCCCGAGAACGGCGGCACACCGCACCACCTGCTGCACCTCGGCCGGCAGGACCTGCAGGCGACGCCGCAGTACGTCGCGCACCCCGGACGGCACCACGAACGCATCGTTGCCGGCTTCGAGGTCCCGCACGACCTCGTTGGCGTAGAACGGGTTGCCGCCCGTGCTGCGCCAGAGCTCCCGGACGAACCCGGCCGGACGGTCCCCGACCAGCGTGCCCAGATCGCTCTCGGTCAACGGTTGCAGCGCCATCCGGTCCGCCCCCGGAAGGTCGCCCACCAACTCCAGCAACGCCGGATGCCTGGTCCCGGGCGGGTCGCGGAAACACACGATCACCAGGACACCGTCGGGCAGCTGACGACCGACGTTCCGCAGGACCACCGCGCTGGCGTGGTCGATGCGCTCGGCATCCTCCAGCACGAGCACGACCGGCGCCAGCCGGTCCAGCAACCCGGCGACCCGGTCGCGCACCACTTCCGGGGTCTGGGCGACGATCCCGGGACTCTCGTCGAAGGCCGCGAGGATCGGCTGGTACGGGATCTCGGCCTGGTCACAGCGCCCGACCAGCACATCCGCATCCGCGCCGCCGGCGAACTCCGCGACCAGCCTGGTCTTGCCGATTCCGGCTTCACCCGAGACCAGTACCACCTGCCCGGGCCCGGACCGCACCTCCCGCCAGCGGGCGCGCAGCCGGTCGAGCTCGGCCGATCGTCCGACCATCCGGTCACGGCGGACGCTGCCGAAGAGAGCGTCCGGCGGAGCTTTCACCCGGTTCGCCGGCTGCTGACGCGGGAGCAGCAGGGCCGGATCGCCTCGCAGGATCGCCGTTTCCAGCGCGGCCAGCGCCGGACCGGGGTCCAGGCCGAGCTCGCCGGCAAGCCGCTGCCGGGTCGAGGCATACGCCGCCAGCGCGTCCGCCTGCCGCCCGGCTCGGTACAACGCGAGCATCAACTGGCCGTGAAAGGGCTCCCGGAACGGGTGGTCGGCCACCAACCGCTCCAACTCGGGGATGACGTCGTACCGGCCGACCGCCAGATCGGCGCTGATCCGCATCTCCAGCGCATCCAGGCGCAGTCCCTCCAACCGCGCGGTCTCGGCCTCGGCGAACAACGGCCGGCCCAGGTCGTGCAGAACCGGCCCACGCCACAGCGCGAGCGCCTCCCGCAGCAACCGGGCGGCTCGCTCGGGATCTGCCAGTCCGACAGCTTCCTGACCGAGGCCGGCGAGCCGCTCGAAGCGGTACGCGTCGACCTGTTCCGGGTCGACCGCGAGGCTGTAGGCGGACCGGCGGGTGACCAGCAAATCCGCCGCCCCGACGGATGCGAGGCGGCGGCGCAGGTGGGAGACGTGCGTACGGAGCGTGACTTCGGCGCCCGCCGGCGGCCGGCTGCCCCACAGGGCCTCCACCAGCCGGCCGGCGGACACCGCCTGGTTCAGCTGGATCAGCAGCACCGCGAGCAGCCCGCGCTGCTTCGGGCCTCCGATCTCGAGCCGGGCGTCGTCGACCCTGACCTCGAGCTCACCGAGAATCCCGAACCACGGTGCGCTTCCCCCTGACGTCACACAGGCAAAGTACGGCTACCGCGGCCAGCCTGGGTAGAAGTAGCCGGGTCCCCAGAACGGCGGAGTGTCGTAGTACCCGTAGACGTCTTCGAGGTAGTGGCGTTCGGGCACGACGTCCGGGTCGTACACCGGACCGCCCGCGACCCGGTCGCGATCGGTGGAGATGTGGACATTGTCGTCGTCGACACGGGTGATGGCGTCGACCGGGATCAGGCGCTTCGTCTCGCCGAGCCCGAGGAAACCGCCCGAGCCGACCTCCAGGAAGCGCACCCGGCGCTCGTCCTCGTCGATGAGCACGCCGTCCACCGTGCCGACCTCCTCGTCGTTGAGATCCACGACGGTCCGGCCGCGCAGGTCGTCCGCGGGGTCGGCCAGTGTCAGGCCGGCGTCGTCCAGTCGGACCAGAGTGTGAGTGAACTCGTTCATCGGTCCTCCTTCGCATGATGTCGCACGGTGCAGCCGGCCGGTGACACCGTGTGCGAGCGGGCCATCGGCCGGCGGCATCGCTCCGGTACCCAGGGGGACCGCGGTTATGCCGGTGGCGTGTAAGCGGCCGTGTAGGCAGCGGCATCCCACGGTGAGAACGAGTCCGGCAAAGAAGCCGGATCGACCCAGTCACCACCGGTGGCCGCGGACCGCGCCAGCGCCAGCAGCATCAGCTCGGGCTCGACGCTGAGCTTCGGCGCTACGCCGACCAGGTGGGCGGTCAGGAACGGCCGATAGAGCTGACCCGGATCGGGCCGCAGGTGCTCCACCGAAGTGGAGGTCGCCACGGTGGCGAAGTACGGATAGCCCTCCTGGACGTCGACCAGCACCTCGGCACCGCTCGCGTGCCGCAGCAGGCCCCGTCGGCTCGACTCGTCGAGCGCCCGGGCCGCGATGAAGCCCGGCCCGAGCAGTGCCTCCGCGAAGGACACCGCGTGGACGCCGTAGTAGAACGGATGCCCTGCGCAACCAACCAGGACCAGGGCGGCCACCTCACCGCGTGCCCGCCAGGCAAGTGCGTCCGGCAGGCAGCGGAACGACGACCCGCCGCCGACGGATTGTCCGGCCTCGGCGCGGGCGGCCAGGTCGCGGAGGTCCCCAGCCCGCCCGGCGATCGGTTTGTCGAGTACGACCGCCAGGCCCGCGTCCAGCAGCGTGCACGCCTGCTCGTACCGCTGGTCCCAGTCGCAGCCGAGCAGCAACGCGGCATCGACCGGCAGCTCGTCCAGTTCGTTCGCCACCACCGCGATCCCGTGCCGCTCGGCGAACTCGGCGGCGTACCCCGGCGGCCGGACGGCACCCGAGTCCAGGACAGCGCTCACCTCCAGTCCCAGCTCACGCAGCAACGGCACGAAGGCCGCCGGGTGCGAGGTGTCGAGCTCGACCAGGCCGATCCGTGGGGGCATGGGTGCCAGTGTTCTACGGCGAGGGTTCTTGCAGCGGCCTGGGGTTGTGGTGAGACTGGCCCGATGAAGGAGGGGATCCCGGCATGGTGACGACGATCGGTGTCGTCGGCCCGTCGGACCTGGTCACCTCCACCAGCCGCATCGTCGCCGCCCTCCGCGGGGTCGAGGTCGTGCCGCTGCGCTACCGGCGGGAGACCGACACTCCCCGGGTGATGACCGAGGCGCCGGCGAGTGTGGACGCCTGGCTGTTCACCGGCGTCGTGCCGTACCAGATCGCTGCCGCGAACGACCTGCTCGACCGCCCGGCGGCGCACGTCGAGTACACCGGGGCCACGTTGATGCGGGCGCTCGTGCACCTGCTGCGCGAAGGCCAGGACGTCACCTCGATGAGCATCGACGTCCTGGACGAGGCACAGGTCCACGAGACCCTGGACGAGGTCGGCCTGCCGACCGACGGCGTCCGCGTGCTTCCGTACCGCCGCGGTCTGGGCGCCGACGACGTGATCGCGTTCCACCGCCAGGCCGGTGCGACCGTCGCGGTCACCTGCCTGCGATCGGCGTACGAGAAGCTCCGGACCGAACGGACGGCCATCCGGCTGGCGCCGTCGATCCACTCGGTCCGTGCCGCGGTGAACAGTCTGCTGCTCGTGCATGACGCTTTGCGCAGTGACGATGCGCAGATCACTCTCGGTCTGGTCGAGATCGCCGCCGACGGTGAGCAGGCGCTGCGGCGCGAGGCCGGCTCGCTCGGCGGCAGCGTCATCCGGTACGACGACAAGCGGTTCCTGGTCGTGGCGACCCGCGGACCGCTCGAGCAGGCCACCGCCGCGTTCAGCGAGCTCGGCATGCTGACCCGGCTCAAGGAGGAGTACGGGCCGGTGCGGATCGGCTTCGGCATCGGCGGCTCGGGGATCGAGACCGAGGCGCTGGCCCGGCGCGCGCTCGGCCGGGCCAGGACCGCCGGACGGACCGCCGCGGTGGTCTCGCTGCGCAACGACATCGACCTGGTCCTGGTCGGCGGGGCGGCGCCGCGCGCCCAGCAGCGGTCGAAGCTGCAGGTGCTCGCGCAGCGTGCCGGGTTGTCGAAGGCGACGCTGGAGCGGCTCCAGGAGCTCGTGCACACGACCCCGGAAGGCCTGACCACGCGCAGCGTCGCCGACCACCTCGGGATCCAGCCGCGGACCGCCCGCCGGGTGCTGAACCGGCTGGAGCGTGCCGGTCTCGCCGACGCCACCGGCACTCAGATCGGCCCCGGCAGCGGCCGGCCGCTGGTCGTCTACCGCGTGCACCTCTGAGGCTCCCACACCCTCCGCGGTGATCTGTTGACGTCTTCATTCGGCCGCGCGTACTCTGCCGGGGTAATTTCAGCCATGGCCGTAAAACAGCGCACGGCGTCCCAGGAGGCCTTTGTGGACAGGCGATTCGTACGGAGACTGCTCGGTGTGCTCGTCATTTGCGCAGCGCTGGTGAGCGCTCCGATCACCCCGGGCGCGGCCGCCGGGCGTGCGGTGACGGTCGCGAATCTCGGCCCGGCGTCGGCAGTCACGTCGACCAGCGTCGCCGAGCAGGTCGGCGACCGGATCTGGACGGTGACGTCCGGCGTCTCGCCGATCCAGGTCGGCGCGTTCGACCCGGTCACCCGGACCGTCGACCGCTTGCTCACGCTGCCGACCGGTGCCGGCGCCTGGGCGATGACCCACGTCGGCACCGATCTGTACGTCGGTCTCTACACTCCCGGCGACCTCTACCGGATCGACACGGTGTCGGGATCGGCCACCAAGGTCGCCCGGTTCGGCTCGTTCATCTGGTCGATCGCGGCCACCCCGGACGGCAAGATCGTCGCCGGCACCTACCCGGACGGCGCCGTCCACGAGTACGACCCGGCCACCGGAGCGACCCGGGCCTACGGGGCGGCGGTCCCCGGCGAGCAGTACGTCCGCAGCATCGCCGCGGACGCGACCACGATCTACGCCGGCGTCGGCACGAAGGCCCACCTGATCGCCATCGACCGGTCCGGCGGTGAGCGGCGGGACGTGCTCCCGGCGGCGTACGCCGACCGGACGTTCGTCGCCACCCTCAGCCTGTCCGGGACGAGACTCGCGGCCGGCCTCTCCCCCACCGGCACGATGCTGGTCTTCGACACCACCGATCTGAGCAACCCGGTCGAGGTGCAGACGCCGGACGGCGACCAGTACGTCACCGCGATCACAGTCGACGCACCGACCGGCGACGTCTACCTCGGCACGCGCCCGTCCGGCACGCTCTACCGGTACGCCGGCTCCACGCTCGAACGGCTCGGATCGCCGTACGACGGGGCGTACTTCAACCGGATCCTCGTCGACGGCCCGGTCATCCGGGCCGAACTGACCAGCCAGGTCGTCGAGTTCGACGCCGGCACCGGAACGTTCCGCGGGACCGATCTCGGCCAGGCCGGCCTGCCGCCGGCACCGGAGCAGCCGATGGGCATCGCCGCGACCGCGACCTCGGTGCTGGTCAGCGGCAAGGCCGGCATCCAGGTGCACGACCTCGCGGCCGGGACCAGCGCGCGCATCTTCCTGCCCGGCGAGGCCAAGACCCTGACCCCGGTCGGCCGCGACGTCTACCTCGGCGTCTACACGCTCGCGCGGCTGTGGTCGATGAAGCCGGACGGCTCCGGCCTGGACGAGTTCGGCCGGATCGGCAACGAGCAGACCCGCCCGACCGACGCGACGTACGACGCCCGGTCGCGGACCTGGCTGATCGCCACCGAGCCCGACTACGGCAAGTACGACGGCACGCTCACCGAGCAGCACCTGGACACCGGCGAGCGCGAGGTCCACCGCGGCGTCGTACCGCAGCAGTCCGTCCGCTCGGTCGCCACCCACGACGGCATCGCTTACCTGGGCGGCGCGACCCGGAACAGTCTCGGCACCGACCCGATCTTGCCCGAGGCAACCATCGTCGCCTTCGACCAGGCCCGGAACCGGACGCTCTGGGAGGTCGCACCGCTGCCGGACGCACAGTCCTACAGCGATGTCATCGTCCACCGTGGTCTGCTCTACGCGACCACCGACGACGGGCAGCTCGCCGTTCTCGAGCCGCGCACCGGCGAAGTGCTCTCGACCGCTGTCATCGGCACCGGTCAGAACACGCTGACGATCGCCCGCGCCGGGCTGTTCGGCACGGACGGCAAGCGCGTCTTCCAGATCGTGCCCCGGCGTTCCGGGCCGCCGGCGGTGACCACGGTGGTCGACGGCCTGGCTTCCCAGATCTACGGCTTTCCGCTGATCACGACGTCCCACATCGGCGACGCCCTCTACACGATCAAGGGCCGCGACCTGGTCCGGATCGGCAACCTTCCCCGCGCGAAGTGAGGCCATTCGATGAGGATCTCCCGCCGTACGGCGCTGACCGGCGCCCTGCTCACCGGGGCGGTCACCGCCCTGCCGGCTCCCGGAGCGCGAGCTGTGCAGGCTGAACCGGTCGACGGCTCGACGCTGCCGAGGTTCGGTGCCGCCTGCCTGACCGCGGCGGTGGTGGCGATGGCCGTGCACGACGGGCACGCGTACGTGCTGACGCGCGGCATCGTGCCGCCCCGGCTGGTGGACATCGACCTGGCCACCCGCCGGGTGAGCAGGACGATCGACGTTCCGGCCGGCGAGGGCGGCTGGGGCATCACGGTGGCCGCCGGGAAGATCTACGTCGGGCTCTATCCGGTCGCCGAGGTCTACTGCTTCGACCCGGCGACCGGCACCCTGACCCGCGTCGGGACTCTGGCGGGCGCCGGTGGGTTCGTCTGGGACCTGACGACCTCGCCGGACGGCCAGGTGTTCGCGGTCAGCTATCCGAACGGCGCGGTCTGGCAGATCGATCCCGCCACCAACGCGCTCACCCGGCTCGGTGCGCCGGTGCCGGGTGCGCAGTACGGACGCTACGTCGGTGCGGCCGGGGACTTCGTCTACGCCGGGATCTACACGCCCTCGCAACTCGTCGGCTACGACCGCTCAGCCGGCACCTTCGGTGATCTCACCCCGGCTGAGCTGCGCGGGCAGAACTTCGGCCCGTTCGCGGCGACCGCGGACCGGATCTACGTCGGCGCGTCCGGAGCATTGGTCAGCATGGCGCTCGACGGCAGCGATGTCCGCGTGGTGCCGTTGCCCGCCGGGGAGACCGGCGTGGACGCGCTCACAGTCACCGCGGACGGAACGGCGTATCTGACGACCCGCCGCTCGGGCACGGTCTGGACGTGTGGTCCCGCGGACACGACGCTGACCGCGGTCGCCACGCCGGCGCCGGCCGACGAGCATCGGCGCCTCCACCTGCTGGACGCGACCACGCTGCTCGGCTCGACCGGATCCGGCGTGCTGTGGTGGCTCGACCTCTCGACCGGCGGGTCCGAACTCGTCGACCTGGTCGACGCGGGCTTCACGCCGGCACCGGACAAACCGCAGTCGATCGAGCTCGGCGACCCGCACCTGTACGTCGGTGGCCACTGGGTCGTCACCGAGCACGCGATCGGGACGGGCGCTACCCGCCGCATTCGCGTTCCCGGCGAGCCGAAGACCCTGACCTGGGTGAAGGACGAGCTGTACTCCGCGATCTACCCGAGCACCGAGGTCGTCCGGATCAACCCACGGACGAAGGAGGTGCACAGCTTCGGGATCATCGGCCACGACCAGATCCGGCCGTGGCAGGCGGCGTACGACGACACGTCGAAGCTGCTCGCGATCGCGTCCGCACCCCGGACCGGGAGGCTCACCGGCGCGCTGACACTGCTCGACACCAGGACCGGCGAGCTGGACATCCACTACGGCGTCCTGCCCGACCAGAGCGTGCTGTCGGTCTCGATCGTCGACGGGATCGCCTACCTCGGCGGCGACATGGTCGGCGGCGGCGGGATCACGCCGACGCGTTCGGCCGCGGCGATCGGCGCGTTCGACCTGCGCCGGCGAGAGCTGCTCTGGTCCGTCGACCCGCTGCCCGGTGAGCGCTCGATCCAGAGCGTCGCGGTCAAGGACGGCGTCCTGTACGGCGTCCTGAAGCGGACCAGCGGCGGCTGGTTCACCTACGACCTGACGACCCGGGCCGTCGTGCGCGGGACCAACAAGCTGTCCGGCTACGGCGAGATCTTGGTGGACCGGACAGGCGTCTATTGTGAAACGAACTTCGGCGGGAACCTGTACCAGCTCGGCCCGGGGCTCACCGAGGCGAAACTCCTGGTGAACAAGCTCGGCGACGGGTGGTACACGGTGCCCCAGCTGTCGCCGGTCCGCGGCGGGCCACGACATCACGTCTGGGGTCTCGCCGACCGCGACCTCGTCCAACTACCGTTGCCGTGAGCAACCTCAAGGGGACTGTGCCGATGACCGGACTCGCACGCGACGGCGGTACTCCGGTGCGCTCCACACCGCTGCCGACGGTGATGGACTCCACGGGCCGGCGGTTCGGCGACGAGGAGGTGAAGGCGGCCGAGCGGGTGCTCCGCAGCGGCATGCTGTCGGCCACCTGGGGCACCGAGGTGCCGGCGCTGGAGCAGGAGTTCGCGGACGTGCTGGGCGCCGGGCACGCGGTCGCCTGCAGTTCCGGTACGGCGGCGCTGCACCTCGCGGTCGCGGCCGTCGATCCGGCGCCGGGCGACGAGATCATCACCACCCCGATCAGCGACATGGGCACCGTGTTCCCCATCCTGATGCAGAACGCCGTCCCGGTGTTCGCCGACGTGGACCCGGTCACCGGCAACCTCGACCCGGCCGCGGTCGCCGCCGCGGTCACGCCGCGGACCAGGGCAGTGATGGCCGTCCATCTGTTCGGCAAGCCGGCCCCGATCGTCGAGCTGCGGGAGCTGTGCGACCAGCACGGTCTCGTGCTGGTCGAGGACTGCGCGCAGGCGTATCTCGCACCAGCCGGTGACACGCTCGCCGGCAGGATCGGTCACATCGGCTGCTTCAGCCTGCAGCAGACGAAGCACATCAGTGCCGGCGACGGCGGACTCGTGGTCACGGACGACGCCGCCCTCGCCCGGCGGATGCGGCTGTTCGCCGACAAGGGCTGGCCGCGCGCCACCAACGAGCGCGACTACCTGTTCCTCGCCCTCAACTACCGCATGACCGAGTTGGCCGGCGCGGTCACCCGGGCACAACTGACGCGGCTGGCCGGCGTCGTCGCCGATCGTCGTACGGCGGCGGCCCGGGCCACGGCCGGGATCGCGGAGCTGGCCGGGGTCACCGCTCCGCCGGACTCCGGTGACCACGTCTACTGGCAGTATCCGCTGATCCTCGATCCCGCGGTCGCCTGTGACCTGCGCGAGTGGGCGGCCGCGCTGACCGCCGAGGGGATCCCGGCGAACGGCGGCTATCTGACCAGCCCGCTGTACGGCGCCCCCGCCCTGCGCGACCGGGTGACGTACGGCCACTCCCACTTTCCATTGCAGGACGTCGAGTACCCGGTGGGCCTGTGTCCGACCGCCGAAGACCTGATCGACCACCGCCTGCTCGTCCTGCCCTGGAACGAGAACTACACGACCGAGGACGTGGACGACATCGTCACCGCGATCCGCAAGGTCCACAGCGTGCTGTCCAAGGAGGCCGGATGAGCGACGTACCCGTGCTGCTGGATTGCGACGTGCTGGTCGGGCATGACGTCACGACGGGGCGGTGGAGCCGGCCCGACGACGTACGGGACGTGTTGAAGGCGACCGGGATCTCTGGCGGGGTGGTGTCGTCGCTGCGGGCGACGTACTTCGACGTGCCCAGTGGGAACGACGAGGCGGCACAGGTTGCCGAGGGCAACGGGTGGACGGCGTGCCCGGTGCTGGACCTGCGCGACCCGCTCGGGGCCGAGCGGGAACTCGACCGCTGGATGTCCGGGCCGCAGCGGCCGCGGGCGATCCGCCTGGCGCCGGCGGCACAGGGAGTCGAGCCGACGTTCCCGGCGTTCGAGCACGTCGTCCGGCTGCTGGTGGACGCCGGGCTGACGATCCTCACCGAGGGCGACGTGCGGAAGGTCGGGCCGGCGCTGCGGGGGCTCGGGGCGACGGTCGTGTTCCTGGACACACACTTCTACTACCTCGGCGACTTCGTCGTGCTGGCCCGCGGTGAAGCCGGGTTCCACACGTCGACCCGGATGCTGACCGGGCCGGACTCGCTGGAGATCGTGGCGGCGGAGGTCGGCGCCGACCGGCTGGTCCTCGGCTGCCGGACGCCGTTCCACGAAACCCAGGCCGTCGTCCGCCGGCTGCTGACCTCCAGGCTCACCGCGGCGGAGATCGCCCAGGCCGGCAGCCACAACCTCACCCGACTCCTGGAGCCCGCATGCTGATCGACGT
>NZ_SMKR01000349.1 GCF_004348725.1 Kribbella turkmenica | reverse complement strand
GCCCAAGACACCCCACCCCTCCTCGCAACCGTCCGACCGCAACCCGCGCTCGTACGACCCGACGCTCGCGCCGGCCGACCGGCGGCCGCAACCGGACTGCCGAGCGCAGTCCCACCGCAATCCGGCGTCTTCACCAACGCATCACCACCGCCGCGCGGCGACCGCACCGCCGCAGCCGTCGTGGCAACCACAGCCGCACTGACGGTCGCGGCCGGCCTGCTCATCAGGCGGCACTGATGAGCGAGCTCGGCACAACCAGCTCAGCGCGGGCTTCCTCACGCTCGACCGGCCCAGCTTCGGCCCGCTCAGCTGCCCGGAACCCGAGCCTGCCAAGCGTCCTCGTCACGGGAGCGACGCTCGACCCCGGCCGGCAGCTTGTTCTTGGCCAGGTCCACGAGCGTGGTGTGCTCGAGCACGTCCCGAAGGCTCGCCCGGGCGGCAATCCAGACCCGCTGCAACACAACGGCGCGCTCGTTGTACGCGACGCTCTCCGGCCGCACCCCCGAGATGCTCACGATCGGACCGTCCACCGCGCGCATCACGTCCGCGACGGAGATCTCGTTCGGATCCACCGCCAGCTTCCACCCGCCGGACTGTCCGCGCTGACTCATCAACACTCCGGCCCGCCGCAGGTCGGCCAGGATGCCCTGCAGGAAGCCATGCGGGATCCCCTGCGCGCGGCTGAGCTCCTCCGCCGACACCACCGAGGGGTCGTTGGCCACCCAGCGCTGAGTAATCTCGATCAGCGCCCGCAACGCATAGTCAGACTTCGCCGAAACCCGCATGCCCCGCAGTCTGCCGCATTCCCCCAGTGCCCCGCCGCATCCCACCCGCGGACACCCGTCGAGCGGACAGCCTTCAAGCGCGTGGATGCGCCTGCTCGTAGGC